>NZ_JAAGPN010000082.1:0-33492 GCF_017104805.1 Paraburkholderia sp. Ac-20347
TGAGCGACCTCGCGACGGCGCCCGCAGGCGCAGGGGGCGACCGCCGCGCGGAGCTGCTACGACGCTTCCGGGAGCTCGTGGCGGCCCATGGCCGCGAGCATCGGCCCGTGGCGTTCTACGCGCAGCGTCTGGGCGTCGCGGCGGCCCAGCTCGCGCGTATCTGCCGCGAGGCGCTCGCGCAGTCGCCCACGGCCGTCGTCAACGAGCATCTGATTCGCGAGGCGCAGCGCGAACTCGCGTATTCGGCGCTGAGCGTAAAGCAGATCGCGCACGCGATGGGCTTCGAGGACAGCGCCTATTTCAGCCGCTATTTCCGCAAGCAGACCGGCCTCACGCCGGTGGCGTTCCGCGCGGCCGCGCACCGTCAATGGACCCAGGAGGCTTGAGATGAACGACGAGACGCAGATTCGCGATCTGATCGCGCGCTGGCACGCCGCAACGGCCGCCGGCGACATCGACACCTTGCGCACGCTGATGGCCGGCGACGTCGTGTTCCTCGTCGCCGGTCAGCCGCCCATGCGCGGTCGTGAGGCATTCGCCGATGCGCTCGCGGCGCTGCTCGTCACGCACAGCATTGCGTCGTCGGGCGAGATCCGCGAGCTGGTGGTGGAGGGCGGTCTCGCGTACTGCTGGAACGCGCTCGAGGTGCGCGTGACGCCGCGCGCGGGCGGCGCAACGATGCGCCGTGCAGGCAACGTGCTCTCGATTTATCGACGTGAAGCGGGCAGTTGGGTGCTCGCGCGCGACGCCAATCTGCTCGCGCTTCAGACCGACGCATAGGCTTGTTCACGCTCGCTTGCTGCACCAGAACGGCGGCCGACAGGCGAGCGCCGCGCTGCGCGTCCGTTATTTTTCAGCGCATCGCGCATCCTTGATTCGCCGTCATTTTCTCGACTTATACTCAGCTCGCCACTCCCATCTTCCCCACGGCGGCGACTATGAAACGTATGACCGTCCGGCAATCGCCGGTGCATGGCAAAGGCGTTTTCGCACTGCGCGCGTTGCGGGCCGGCGAGCGCATCTTCGAATACAAGGGCAAGGTGACGACGTGGCGCGAGGCCACGCGCTGGAACGCGCGTCGCGACGAGTCGGGGCACACGTTCCTGTTCGGACTCTCCGATGGACGCGTGATCGACGGCGGCCGCGGCGGCAACGGCGCGCGCTGGCTCAATCACGCATGCGCCGCGAATTGCGAAGCGATCGAGGACGATGGACGCGTCTTCATCGAAGCCGTCCGCGACATCGCGCCCGGCGAGGAACTGTTCATCGACTATGCGCTGGTGATCGAGCAATGCGAGGCCGACGAAGCGCAGCGCCAGTATGCGTGCCGATGCGGGTCGTCGTTGTGCCGGGGAACGATGCTGGGCGTGCTGGTCAACGCTGCCATAACGACGCCACAGCCGGTGGCCGCTGCCTTCTGAGCAGGGTAATTTAATCAGGAATCCGATTAAATTACCGGCGATCAAAGCGCGTTTTCGAACTTGTGCGACTACGCGGATTGGCGCGCCGGCTCCCGTCTGATTTATCCACAGATTTTGTTGAAAACTCTGTGGACACGCCTTGGGACGAATCGACTAAGCGACTGATTTTGCAACTAATTCGTTGATGGCGCGACGCCCTGTTTCGGGGCGAACACACAATGAGCAATCCGGCCCGAAATCGGCGATTTCAGGCCCTCGCGGCGCGCGATATCCGCCGCTTACGCCGCGCTCTGCTTGAGCTTGCCGTACACGAACTGGCCGAAATACCACGACAAATCCGAGTGATTCAGGATATTGGCATCGGACAGCGCGCCGGCCTCGAGCTTCAGACGACGCAGCATGAGCTTGCCCGCCTGCGAAGCGATGTAGAGGCGCACGAGCTCCTTGCGCGTCTTGTCGTCGGCCGATTCGAAGTGCTCGCGGCCGCGCTGCACCTCGTCGTTGCGGCGCGTGCGCGCCTCTTCGTCGCGCGTGGCGATGCTCTGCTTCACGGCCGCGCCCGCCTCGGCCTTGGCGGCTTCCTTCGCCGCCTCCTTCGCCGTTTCCGCCGTGGCGATCTCGCTCTGGATCGCGACCATCTTGCGCTCGGCCTCGGACACCTGCCAGTTGTGGCTCAGCGCCTTCATCAGATAGCCGGCCGGGCTCTTGGTGACCTTGCCCTGGTTCAGACGGAAGCGCGTGTACTCGATCGCCTGCTGGATGCGCTCGTCGTTCCAGCTCATGCGATGCTCGGCGATCACGTCGAACTGCTTGTTGCTCAGGCCGAACTCTTCCTTGAGCGTGAGCAGCAGGTCGTGCGCGTTCGGCTGCCGCGTGAGCATGGCCGCGACCGTATCCTTGCGCTTCAGCCGGAAGCGGATCTTGTTGATCTTGCGCGAGCTTTCGCCGTCCGCGCGCGTCTCGTAGCTGATGTCGAGGTCGGACAGCTCATTGATCTGCTTGACCGCCGGATCGAGATACTTCGGCCGGAAATGCTTGAACTCCGACGCGCTCGAACCGAGCTTGCCCGGCCAGCGCCGCATGACGTCGAGCTCGATCCAGTCGGTGAGGCCCGCCGTCACGAAGGGCTGAATGTAGTCGTAGATCGCGCGCGCGAAAGTCTGCGAAAACGCCGCCGTGATGCAGAGGTTCAGCCAGTGATGCTTTTCCGGACCGGTGATGTGACGCAGCATCAGCGGGGGAATGCGGAACTGGATGCGCCCCTTGCCGATCTTGACGCTACCCATCAGTTGCTCGGACACCCACTGATCGTCTTCGGTCGGCGCGCGGTCGGGCGGCGTATCGGTCACCTCGATCAGCACGCGCTGCGCCTCCTTGATCACGCTCTGCAGGTGGCGCACGTTGCGGCTCTCGTAACGCATGAGCCACTTGAAGTAGTTCAGGTCGACGTCGTAGGTCTCGTGCGCAATCGGTTCCTGGGCCGCGATGAAATACGCGGCGTCGATGAAACGCCGCGACGACAGGCCGAGCCCGTTGATCGCTACAAAAACGTTATTGCGCTGAAAGCCGATTTCCCGCGTGCTCTCACTGATGGGCTGTCCGGACATTTCCTCAAACAGCCCCAGCGACATTTGCTGGGTCGTCGTCCTTCGACCGATGTCCTCCGACATTCGCGTGCTCTCTCCGTCGATATTGGCCGCGACTCTATCACTCCCCAAACACAAGTCAACACAATAAACGTTACCCGATGCTGGGTGTGGATTAGGGTCCGGCACAAAAACCGTACCTTGCTGCACATAGAACGCGACATCCCTTGCACAAAAAACGGCAACCCATTGCACATAAATCGCTGCCTCTTGCACATAGACCGATGCTTTTGGAAGGCAAGTGATTGATTGTCAACGATTCGGAGGCCGCTGTTAGTGGGTTTGTGGGTTTTCTATCTTTAAGTAAACAAACCAACCCGGTACTGCAAAAGACGCTTCGCGCAAATTTCGACGCAGATTGCCTTGCAACACGGAGGCGAATTTCTGCGAGACAGGCAGATTTTCCGGGCGTTTGGAGCGAGGAATGCGGGTGAGGAGCGTCTGTCCGGATGATCCACCGAGTAATTCAGGTGCACAAGCCTTCATCAAAGGCAACGTTTTGTGTGCGTCCCCTGATCTATGAGGTGACGTTTTTTGTGCGCAGCGGTTTTTGGGCGTCGCTGAGTCCGATGAGTGCCTCCGAAATTGCTTCGAGGTAACGATTTTTGTGCGTCGAGATGTCGTGACGCTGACGGTTACGTTTTCTGTGCAGAGCTCAGGGGAACATCCAGAGGGTAACGTTTAATGTGCAGCCGCCTCGAAAAGATCCGGGCAGAGCCTCGTCCTTCGAAGGTGGGCGTCAAATGGCACTTGGGTAACGGTTTTTGTGCGTTCGTGGCTGCTGAGAACGGTGGTCCACGAAGCTACGCAGCACACGCGACGCCACAGAAATACAATTTGGCAGAACTGCGGCGAGAAGGTGACGTTTTTTGTGCGATGTGCGAGCGACTGTGGCCGCAAAGGCTTATGGCATCTAGAGGTCGCGGCGCAGAGGTAACGGAATTTGTGCGAAACCCGGAGGCGCTACGATCGATCGCGGGTTAGCTGCACAAAATCCGTTACCGCAGATCGGCTGCACAAAGTGATGAATCCGCGATTCGGAGTAAGTGCACAAAAATCGTGACCTCTGTGCGAAGTGCCGAAAGGGATGTCAGATTAGCGCCGGAAATTGGAACGCAATCGAAGGCCCCCGGGCTAAATCACCTGACATTCAACTGACGATTTGCTGAAGAATTAAGCAGACCGCCGAAAAACCTCTTAAACGCCCCGTGGTGGGCTTGAGCGCCCGGCGAAGGCCTGAGCCTTGACCAGGGTCCCGGAAGCCCTCAAAAGACTAATAAAAAGGTCGTTTTTTTAAAATACTGGCCTCAATCAGTGTGTTCTGAAACGCTTTTCCTGTATTCTACGCTTTATCCAAATTCCGATAAAAAGCGTATTAATGGCAAAGACTATCGAATTCCCATCAATTGATCGGCGCGTCGACCTTTCGACGGTTACGCAATTCGCGGAGGAAGCCGGTCATCTGTCAGAAGAGCTTCGGGAAATGATGCTGGCGCCGAAGCCGCGCAAGGCAGCGCCCACGTTTACGTCGGCGCAGGTCGCCGAGATGTGCGGCATCGACCGCATCAAGCTGAATAACCTGCTCGCCACGCGCGAAGGTTTGCCGCAGGGCGAGGCGCAAGGTTCGGGCCGCAGCCGGGTGTTTACCTTGCCTGATGCGCGCACCTGGGTCCAGCAGGTTTCGGATATTTATCAGACGCCGCTGCACACCGGCGTGCGCGACGCGGACGGCAAGGTGCTGCTCGTCGCCAACTTCAAGGGCGGCTCGACCAAGACCACGACCACGATGTGCCTGGCGCAAGGTCTGACGCTGCGCGGCCGGCGCGTGCTGCTGATCGACCTCGATCCGCAGGCGTCGCTCACGGAATTGTGCGGCCTTTACGCGGAAAAAGAGGTGACGGAAGACAGCACGGTCCTGCCGTATATCTACGATCCGCACATGGAAGGCGGTCTGCTCAATTTCGTGCAGCCGACTTACTGGGATGGCCTCGATGTCATTCCGGCGCACCCCACGCTGTTCTCGGCGGAATTTCATATTCCGGGCACCGTGATCAAGAACCCGGGCTTCAAATTCTGGGACCTTCTGCGTCAAGGGGTCGAGGCGCTGCGCCAGCACTACGACTACATCATTCTCGATACGGCGCCGTCGCTGTCGTATCTGACGATCAACGCACTGATGGCCGCCGACGCGATGGTCATGCCGCTGGTGCCCGAGAGCCTCGATTTCATCAGCTCGGTGTCGTTCTGGAGTCTGTTCTCCGACCTCGCTCACACGATCATGGAGCGTGGCGACGAAAAGACCTACGACTTCGTCTCGGTGCTGCTGTCGAAGGTGGATTACGGCAAGACGTCGTCGGCGCCGGTCGTGCGCTCCTGGGTGCAGCGCACCTATAAGGATTGGCTGAGCGCGATCGAAGTGCCGGCAAGTTCGGCGATGAGTAACGGTGCGCTCGCCATGGCGACAGTATTCGACATCAGCAAGGGCGATCTCGCCGACAAGACGGTTGCACGCGTGCGCCAGCCGCTCACCGATTACGTGCGCTGGATCGACGATCTTTACGTAGAACAATGGAGGGCCGGCAAGTGAGTTCATTCCGCGACAAGATGGCGGCGAAGACGGCCGAGCTCGGTTCGACGGCAGAGCGTCAGACGACCACCGAGCGTCCCGCGGCTCCGCCGCCCGAGCCGCGCCGCAGCAGTGCGTTTAAGACCGGCCCCGGGATGCTTGGCGCGCTTGCGGTTGCGCAGCAGCGTATTCAGGAACTGGAGACCAAAAGCGACAAGCTCATGCTGCCGGTGAACGCGATCCAGCCGAACCCGTGGCAGCCGCGCAAGATTTTCAGCGACGAAGGCCTGGCTTCGCTGGCTGAATCGATTCGCGAAGTCGGCCTCGTCGAGCCGGTTGTCGTGCGTCGCTCGGATAGCGGCTATCAGCTGATCGCAGGTGAGCGACGTCTGCGCGCGCATGTGCTGCTGCACGAGGAAGAGATCCGCGCGTCGGTGATCGACTGCTCGGATCAGGATATGGCAGTGCTGGCGCTCGTTGAGAACGTCGGCCGCGAAGATCTGACTGACTACGAAATCGCCCAGTCGCTGCGTCGCGCCGAGCACGAATTCCCGACGCGTACGCGTATGGCAGAAGCGCTGGGTATGTCGCGCAAGGGACTGTATCGATTCCTCGCGTTCGAAAGCCTGCCGGATTTCGTACGCCGTGACCTCGATTTGAACCCGCGTCTGCTGGGTGGGTCCGCTGCGGATGAGATTGTGTCGGCGATCAAGAAGCACGGCGCGGCAGGGCTAGCTTCGGCTCGTGAGCTTTGGCCCGCAGTGGTGGCCGGGACGCTGGATCAGGGCAAGCTGGCCGCGGCGATTGGTGCTCAGTCGAACCGGACCGTGGATGAACGCAGCGTGTCGGAACGCAGCATCGAGAAGATTTTCTCGGGCAAGAGTCACGCGGGCAGCATTACGAAAGATACGAATAGCTTCACGGTGAAGCTGAAAACCGGCGTGCTGTCCGACGCGCAGGAGACGCAGATTCGCGAACTCATCAGCCAGTTGTTTAATGTGAAGCCCGGCTGAAGGCTCGTTGGTAGGAAGTTTGCTGAGATTGAAAGCCCGCATATGCGGGCTTTTTTTATTGCTGTCGGGAAGGGGATAGGTGTGTCGAGTCGACACAGGGTTTGGCGGTGGAAGTGGTTGGGTTGGTTGGCTGCGTTGAATTTGTGTCGACTCGACACAGCGCGAGAAGTGCACGGGACGATGTGCTGTGTGGAGGTTTTTTGCTGGCGACGGTGTTCTGGTTCTCGTCGGGAGGAAACTGGTTATTGGTGGTTGGCCTGTCTCGATGTGTCGAGTTGACACGCTAGAGCCTTTCGCTAGCAGAGCAATATGAAGCCCCATACTCGATTGAAGTGGGCGGGGAAGCTGGCAGGCGCAAGGTTCCTGGACGTGTGTCGAGTCGACACAGCACAACCAGTCGTGCGCATCTCGTTGGTCAGAGCGGAGACGGAACCGGAATTCAGCCGGCCAGGTGATGTTGTGTCGACTCGACACGCGGTGTGAGATCTAGGCGAATTGGCCGAGCGTGAGAGCTGCCGACGATACCCTCGTGATTATCGTTAAGCCACGGTGTTTTTCAGGCGGGCCTGTCTTAACCATATGTGTCGAGTCGACACACGTCGGGGATTCGTTACACCCACCGGGCCGATGATCGGACAAGCAGATAGAGCAGGGCACCGCAGGCGGAGCGGCTAGCTGCCGCGAAGTAGGAGAGTGTGTCGAGTCGACACACGAAGTGCCCCCACCCTGAAGAAGAACCTCGCGGATGTTCAGTTGGTTTCGGCAGGTACTGGTTGTCGTCGAGGTCACAGGCTGAGAGCGGGCGGCAGGTGTGTCGACTCGACACAAGATCGACTTAGGCGATGCGCGCACGGCGAGAAGCATCGGCTCCAGCCGCTCGACTTCGCAACAGAGATGCAGCGGCGTGTGTCGAGTCGACACACGCCAGAGACACTTGAGTCAGCCGAGTGAAAGGCTTTCGATTCCTGCCGGACGATGGTCCGACAATCTGCAGTCGGAAGCTTCACGCACCCTCACTTTCGACTCGACACACTGTTTCGTGATGGGTCATGTGGCTCCGGCCGGCACAACTTGGCAAGCCGACTGCAAACATTCGATCAAGCGCGGTCAACACGAGGGAAGTTGATTGTGTCGACTCGACACACGGCCTGCGTCGGCTGTTCGCTCGTGCGGACACAGGCTGCGCGGAGCAATCGCCGAGCGCGAATTTGCGACGTCCTTTCGCTGATGGCGTATGGGTGATCCGCAACTCGCGTCGATCGCTAAGCGCTTCAGCCTGTGTCGAGGCGACACAACTTCGGCCGCCTATGGCCAGTCATTACCTTGATGATTTTTCTATCAGTGTGTCGAGTCGACACACCGAACACGTCCGATTTGCGCGCGTCGCAGAGATCATTTGCTCACCACGATAGCGGCGTGAGTTGTTTATCGGGGTGCGAGCTGTGCGAGTCGGAGACTCAACGGGACTAGGGCGCAGTGTGTCGACTCGACATATTGTTGCTTCTAGCGCTTAGTCAGCACCGTCGCAGCAGGACAGACCTGACCCGCGCAGCCGAATGACCTGGTCTTTGCGTCGACGAATGGTACGTACGACGCTGTGTCGACTCGACACAAGTCAGCCATTCCCAGTTGGAAAACACCCTCCTTCCAACGACCGTCGTCGCAGCGCCGCACCCGCCATCACTCTCCAAACTGAAATCGGTATTCGGCAGCTGAACACTAGAACCGACCCAAGTTCGATGTGTCGACTCGACACACGATCCCTTGTTGAATGCACTGAGCCCGCGCGGGAAGGTTGCAGCATCTGCCGCACACATTCTGCGCGTTGCCGAATAACGGGCCGCGCATGTGTCGACTCAATACGCGGTACGCAGGGCACGGTGCAATGTCAGTTCACACACTCGACTGGACAACCAAGATGATCACTTCAGCGAGTCCGCTGGCCGAATATCAAAGGGGAGGGCGATTCAAATCGAACTACCTCATTGTCGGCTGCGTTCGATGCAGCACGCCATCTGTACGACGCCGCAGCAACGGAGCACCAACCTGACGAAGACGGCCGTCATCACCTGATCGGTGGGTGCCGGGCGCAACAAGATCGCACGAGCGTCGTTGGGTCACCTCGTCGTTCATCGGCGAACAGTATGTCAATCGACCTATTTGCTGTTTGCCCGCCGATCACTACCTGCGTCTGCACTGATGATCCATTGCAGACGACGACCATCAAGCACGAGCTGTGCATCGCGATTGGAATCCGGCGGGAATCCTGAGAACTTTACGCAGGCCAGTATCGCCACTCGCATATCAATCAAGCTAAGCCAGTTAATAATGCAACTAACGGTCTATTTAAATAAAAAACAACCCGCAATTCCGCTCAAATTCCGCGATCGAAGCCCGCTAAAACCTCAAGCAGACCCGCCGCGAGCCCCTCCGCACCACCCCGCGTGAAACATTCTCAAAAAATTCGCCAACCCGCCAAATCCCGCGCCAGGCATACGATTCAGCGATATGACTACGGGTTCAACCCCCAATGTTCCACGGATGGGCGAACTTTCGGACCCTAAAACTACCGTCCCCGAAGCACTTTAAACCCGCAAAAGCTAAAACGAGGCCAATACGTATCAATCACTACGTATTCGGTAATTATCAAAATCAAATTAGCGTGCTGCGGAGCTAAAACCCCATCAAATCCGCACCCGCACCACGCCCATCCCGCATTTAACCACCGATTTCCCGCGCCTTCACCATCACACTCGCGCGCGCAAAGTTCCCGGCGCCCAGATGATGAAGCGTATGCAGGTCGGTGTTGCTGTCGTCGAAGATCCAATGTCCGTTATTGAACACCCGCGGATCCGCCGCCGCCGACACCACCTCGCAGAAACACGTGTCGTAAGCATCCTCGGTGTGCTTCTCGGGAATCAGCCGGCACTCCATCCACGCCGCGCAGCCTTTTTCGAGCAGCGGCAATCCGAGCACCGGTCCCGTCACGGCATCGATGCCGAAGCGTTCGAACTTGTCCGCGTCGCGTCCGCTAATCGTGCCGACCGCAAAAGTCAGATCCATCGCCGCGAAGCCCGGCACGCACACACCGAACGTGCCGCTCGCATGAACGAGTTCGCGCGTGAACGTTTTTTTGTCGATGACCACGGCGAGACGCGGCGGCGTGAATTCGACCGGCATCGACCAGGCGGCTGCCATGATGTTGCGACGCTTTCCGTCGGAACTCGTGACGAGCACCGTCGGGCCGTGATTGATCAGGCGGCTCGCGTGCTCGAGCCTGACGGGCTGAAACGCGGGTTGAAGAGAAGAGAGGGAAGTCATCGTGCTGTCTGTCCGCATCGAGTCGAGATTCGACGGACTGTACAACAGATGAAAAAACCGTGCGGCGCGCGCTGAGCTCAAACGCGCGCGGTAGACATCAGCCGACCGTTTCCGGATCTGGCGACGAAGAGGCTGCGATGTGTCGCCGCATCAGGCTGCTCGCATAGCCGCGCGACTGCATCTCGGCGAGGCGACTCGTCGTGCGCGACACATCGTGCGCGCCGTCGAAGCCGTCGAGCGCCGCGCGAATCGGCCGGTCGGACGCGATGAACAGCGAGTGCTTGCGATCGTAGAGAATGTCGACAAGCCAGACGAATCGCTGCAGCACATCGCCGCGCTTGAGCAGCGACGTGTCGAGTCCATCCAGAATCAGACCCTGCCAGCGTTCCGCGAGGGCAAGATAATCGAGGTGCGAACGGTGCGTGCCGCACAGCGCGTCGAAATCGGCCCACACCAGTTGCTTGCCCGCGGCCGTGACGGCGAGCGGCCGTCCCGCGACCTCGATGGTCGCCGGATGCACCGCGCCTTGCGCCTCGTAGTCGCGATAGATCGACCATAACGCTTCGCGCGTGCCGTCGAGCGGCGCGAAGTAGCGCTGTTCCGAGGCTTGCGCGCCGAGTTCGCGATAATCGCGCGCGCCGTCGAAGGCGATCACCTTGAAGTGCCGCGCGATCAACGCGATGGTCGGCTCGAAGCGCGCGTGAAACTCGGGATCGGGCAGCAGATTGTCGGGGCTGTAATTCGAGGTCAGCACGATGCGCGTGCCCTGTTCGAGCGCCGTTTCGAGAAAGCGCCCGATCAGAAAGGCATCGGCGATATCGTGGACGTGAAATTCATCGAAGTAGAGCAGATCGACGCCTTCGAGCCACGCGCGCGACACGTCGCCAAGACGATCGTCGCTGCGCGGCGCCTGCACGAGCCGGCGATTCACTTCGCGCGTGAACTCGTGAAAATGAATGCGCCGTTTCGGGCATGGCGCGAGCGCGAACACCGTATCGACGATCAGGCTCTTGCCGCGTCCCGGCAGCCCGTGACAGTACACGCCTTGCGTGCCTTCGCGATTGATCATCGCCAGCAACGCGTCGATCGCGAGACGCTGACTGTCGTCCGCATTGATACCTTTGGCAGCGAGTGCGCGGATGACGGCGGACGGATCGAGCATGCGGATAAAAACGGGAAGGGCTTCGGAAAACGCGCGCGGCGCACGACGCGCAATCGCGCGCGGCACTCACGACACAACCGCGCCAGTTTAACAGGCGAGCAGACTGACGCGCCGCCTCGCGGGCAGTCGTTCGCGCCCCGTTGCACTTGCTTTGCAGGTGCGTCGTGCGTGCGCAGTGTGTAACTCGACGCGTCAGTTCACGCCCGTCGCATAGCGTCGGCAATGCTCCAGATAGCCCGCTTCGTGACTGCTCGCGAGTTGCACGACGCTGTTCCAGAGCCAAAGCGGCGCGTCGATCGTCTTCGAGCGATTGCGCCGCAACTCCGCTAGCCACGCGCGTCGCGAAGGCGGGTCCATCTGTCGCGCGTGCGCTTTACCGACGACCGCCGCGAGATAGAAGGCGACCGCGCGCGCGTCGTCCTTGTCGAGTTCGTCGATTTCGAGCTTGAGATCTTGCGGCAGCAATTCGCGGATCACCACCGCGCGATCGAGCATGCGCGCGGCCCGCATGCGCTCGCCGAGAAACGGTGAAAGATGACGCGCGCCTTCGACGACGCGCTCGGCGTTGTCGCGCGGCATCGACGCGTCTTCATAACGCGGCGCGGCCGCTTTCACGCCTTCCTTGATGTCCATGAGACACAGGTCGTCGCCTTCGACCACGCCGCCATCGACGTCGAGCAACACCGCGTAGCGCAGTCGTCCGAGCGAGCTGCAACCCTTCACCCAGTACGCGGCGTCGAGCACTTCGACTTCGCCCGCGTCGTTGCGCCCGCGCAGTCCCGTGGGCAAACTGGCGATCGCTTCGTCGCGGAAAATCTCCGCGATCGCTTTGCTTTCGGCGCGCGTGAGCGGCCAGAAGCGCTTGCCGAACGGGATCGTCGGCTTGAGATCTTCGATGCGTTCCTGCGCGAGATGTTTCCACGATCGACGCACGGCGAGCTTCATCGCGAGATGAACCGGTTCGGGACGATCCGGAAGTTTCGGATTCCTGTGTTTTGTCGCGAACTCCGCTTCATAACCGGCAGCAAGCGCTTCCATCATGTGCACGATCGTCAGACCCGAGAGCGATGAGCCGCGCGCCGCCGTCGCCAGCGAAAGGCCGAGACGAATCAGATCGTGCGCCGGATTGCCGATCACGGTCTGATCGAGATCGCGAATATGCACTTCGACCTTGCCGTCCTGATTCGCGACCGGACCGAGATTGCCGGTATGGCAGTCGCCGCAGATCCAGATCGCCGGGCCGTGCGGCAGCGAACTGCCGTTGGACTCGTTGATCCATTCATAAAATTGCGCGGTGTTGCCGCGTACGTACGCATGCGGTGAGCGCGCCATTTTCAGGCGTCGCTGTTCAGTCAGGATTGCCTGGCGTTCGGACGATTTTGGAAAGCGAGCGGACTGTTTGGCGTGACTGGCTTGCCGGGTGCGTTTGTTCGACTTTTTTTCATGGGCCATGATGCGTCCTCGTTCGCGCGGGTGAAGATGCTCGGGATTGCCGCGTTCATTGTGCGCGCATGCTCAGCAAACGGCGTGCCGCGTGACATTACGAATTGAAAGGCTGTAGTGAACGAATCGCGACGACGCGCGACCGTTCCGCGCGCGCGTCGTCACAAAACTTAAAAGCGGCTTCGCTATGCTTCAGCGTTGCCTTACCGCCGCTTACCGGCGATAGGGGCATCGCTCGGGCCGCTCCTCGAGCCGTTGTTGTACCTCTCTCTGGTTGGAGACTTCGATGACGGTCGATATCGCGCCGGTGCGCCCGCTATGGCGGAGCGCGCCGCGCAAACGTTTGAGCTTGCCCGGAGCGCGCATGTCTTTGCGCGCGTGCGTCGTGACGTTCGTCTGTGCGATCACCGCCTGCGCGTTCAGCGCATGCAGCGATCGCGGGGGTGACGCACGCGCGTCACTCACGTCGAGCGCCGCGCGCGAACTGGCCGACGTGCAGCCTTCCGCACAACAAGCACAACAAGCACAACAAGCGCAGCCATCTCAGCAGCCGCTCGCCGCCACATTCGCGCCCGCGTCCGATTCCACCGCATCGAATTCCACCGATAACGCCAGCAGCGCCGCCGCGTTGCCGGCGAACACCGTGCGTTCGCCCGCGCAGCCTTCCGCGAACGACGGCGCGCAAAGCGCGCAGAACGAACCACTCGCCACACCCGAGATTCACACCGCCGATTGACGCCCCCGGCCGCGCGACGTTTGCCGCTTGCCGGACGAACCGGCGTCGGCGCATCGCGCGCGCTTTCTCAACCTGAAGATGGAAACCAGAACATGACTTCGAGAAGCCGCCGTGACTTTCTCCGCACCGCCGCGATGAGCGCCGGTTCGGCCACCGCCCTGACGATGCTGCCGCAAGGCATCCGCAACGCGCTCGCGATTCCCGCGAACAATCGCACGGGCAGCATCAAGGATGTCGAGCACATCGTGATTCTCATGCAGGAGAACCGTTCGTTCGACCATTACTTCGGAACGCTGCGCGGCGTGCGCGGATTCGGCGACACGCGCGCCATCACGCTGCCCAACGGCAAGCCGGTGTGGAATCAGCCGCTCGCGGCGGGGATCGGCGAAGTGCTGCCGTTCCATCCGACCGCGGCCAATCTCGGCCTGCAGTTCCTCCAGGATCTGCCGCACGACTGGCCCACCACGCACGCCGCGTGGAACGGCGGCCGCTACGATCAGTGGGTGCCGTCGAAGGGCACGACGACGATGGCGTATCTCACGCGCGACGATATTCCGTTCCACTATCAACTGGCCGACGCCTTCACGATCTGCGACGCCTATCACTGCTCGACGTTGACCTCGACGGACCCGAACCGCTACTACATGTGGACGGGCTGGGTGGGCAACGACGGCAGCGGCGGCGGCCCGGTGGTCGACAACGCCGAAGCGGGTTACGGCTGGTCGACGTATCCGGAAGTGCTGCAAAACGCGGGCATTTCGTGGAAGATCTATCAGGACGTGGGCGAGGGCCTCGACGCGAAGGGCTCGTGGGGCTGGACCGGCGACAACCCGTATATCGGCAATTACGGCGACAACTCGCTGCTGTACTTCACGCAATACCAGAACGCGCAGCCGGGCAATCCGCTCTATGACCGCGCGCGCACGGGCACGAACGTGCTCGCGGGCGGCGGCTATTTCGACGTGCTCAAGCAGGACGTGGCGAACAACACGCTGCCCCAGGTTTCGTGGATCGTCGCGCCCGAAGCCTATTCGGAGCATCCGAACTGGCCCGCGAATTACGGTGCGTGGTACGTGGATCAGGTGCTGCAGATTCTCACGTCGAATCCCGATCTCTGGAGCAAGACCGTGCTGCTCGTGAACTACGACGAGAACGACGGCTTCTTCGATCACCTTGCGCCGCCGTTCCCGCCTGCGTCGAGCGCGAACGGTTTGTCGACAGTCGACACGACCAACGAAATTTTCCCGGGCAGCAGCAAATACGCGTCGGGGCCGTACGGTCTCGGACCGCGCGTGCCGATGCTGGTCGTCTCGCCGTGGTCGCGCGGCGGCTGGGTGTGCTCTGAAACCTTCGATCACACCTCGGTGATTCGCTTCATCGAAAAACGCTTCGGAGTCCATCACGATTTGCGTGAGGCGAATATCACGCCGTGGCGTCGCGCCGTATGCGGCGACCTGACCGCCGCGTTCGACTTCGCCACGCCGAATGCCGCGCTGCCTACGCTGCCTTCGACCACCGGCTATGCGCCGCCGGACCAGAACCGTCACCCCGATTACGTGCCGCTGCCGCCGGCCGTCGGCGCGCTGCCGAAGCAGGAATCCGGCGTGCGTCACGCGCGCGCGCTGCCGTACGAACTGTTCGTGCGTTTCAACGCGAACGTCTCGACGGGCACGGCGGCCGCGCACTTCATCAACACGGGTCGCGCGGGCGCTGTGTTCCTGCTCTACACGGCGGGCAGTCTCGATGCGCCGCGCACCTACACGGTGGAAGCGGGCAAGCGCCTCGAAGACAAGCTCACGATTGGCCTGACCGGCGCCTACGATTTCACCGTGCATGGTCCGAACGGCTTCCTGCGCCGCTTCGCGGGCAAGCAGGTGCAGACGGGCTGGTTCGGCAGCGACGTGGCGCGTCCGGAAGTGGCGGAAGGTTACGACGTGGCGAACGGCAATCTGCAACTGCGTCTGGAAAACACGGGCCACGCGCGCTGCCAGTTCACAATCGTCAACGCGTATGACCCGAGCACGAAGATCCAGCACACGGTGCGCGGCGGCGATACGGAGCAACTCTATCTCGACCTGCGCAACGCGTACGGCTGGTACGACCTGACCATCACCGTCGATAGCGACGCGACGTTCGTGCGTCGCATTGCGGGCCACGTGGAAACGGGTCGTCCGAGCTATAGCGATCCGGCGCTCGGCGCGTAAGGACTGTCGATCGCGTTTGCGTGCGTGCGTCGATCAGCCGACGCACGCGCTCAAGGATGAGAAGCCACGGTGTCGCCCGCGCGGCGCGCCGTGGCTTTTTTTACGGGTTCAGACGTCGCGCTGAACCTGTTCTTCCAGCAAGCCGAGCAAGCGTTTGGCCGACTCGCTCATCTGCCGCGCCGCGCGATGCACGATGCCGATGTCGCGATGAAACACGTGATGGCCGAGATCGAGCGCGCGCACTTTCGCGGGCCACTTGCGGTACGTGGCCGTTTGCGGCACGAGCGCCACGCCTACGCCATTCTCGGCGAGCTTGACGATGGCTTCGAGTTCGTCGAGTTCGCAGATCTCGCGCACGTTCAACTGCATGCGCCGCAAGAAGCGATCGACCTGACGTCCGCCGAACGACGCGCGGTCATAGCGGATATACGGTTGCGTCGCGATCAGCTCCATCCAGTCGTTGCCCTTGACGGCACGCGGCACGATCAGCACGAACGGTTCGCGTCGCAGCGAGGTCCAGCGCAAATCGCTCTGCAGCGCGAAGGGCGGACGAATGATGGCGGCGAGATCGGCTTCGCCAGCATCGACGAGATTGATGAGTTCCATCGACAAACCGGGAATCACGCGCGTGCGCGCGCCGGGACATTGCCGGTAGAACGCGGCGAGCGCGTCGGGCAACAGCGCGCGCTGCACCGAAGCGATTGCGCCGATCGTCACGCGCATCTCGACGGCTGGGTCGACGGTGACGGCGCTCAGATTGCCGTAGAGACGGATCACTTCCTGCGCCTGCACGAGCAGTTGTTCGCCGCGCGCGTTCAGGCGCGCATGGCGGCCGTCGCGTTCGAAAAGTGCGAAACCCAGCTCGGCTTCGAGCCGCTGCATCTGCGCGCTGACGGCGGCCTGCGTGAGACCGATGCGCTTGCCCGCCGCGGCGAACGTGCCTTCGCGCGCGACGGCGATCAACGTTTTCAGCTCACGGATCATTCACAAATTTCCTTTATGTATTCGAAAATTATATATTGATTTTTTTGAGCCAAACCCGTGCGTATGATGAGGCGATTTCCCCACGACACTATCCCCGCAAACCGGAGCGCGTCATGAGTCTTTCCCCCTTTCATCTGGCGATTCCCGTCTACGATCTGGCCGCCGCGCGCGACTTCTACGGCCGCGTGTTCGGTCTCGCGGAAGGCCGTTCGAGCGACGCCTGGGTCGACTTCGACTTCTTCGGTCATCAACTCGTGATTCACGAGCATCCGAAAACGGCGTCGCAGGAAAGCGCGCACACGAATCCCGTCGATGGCCACGACGTGCCGGTGCCGCACTTCGGCGTGGTGCTCGAATGGACGCAGTGGGAAGCGCTCGCGGAGCGTCTGCGCGCTTTCGGCACGGTGTTCGTGATCGAACCGTATATCCGCTTCCAGGGCCAGGTGGGCGAGCAGGCCACGATGTTTCTGTTCGACCCGTGCGGCAACGCGCTCGAATTCAAGGCGTTCAAGGATATCGGCCAACTGTTTGCAAAGTGACGTTGGCTAAATAACATTGGCCGAATGCAGGCGCACGAAAACAGTGCGCCCTGCATGCAAAACATAAATAGTGTTTCGATATAAACATATCGAAATAGAATAATTCTCAGCGGTACATATCGTCGCTACGCTTGCAGCCATATTGCACGCGAGGGCCTATGTCCGCTTCTGTCTCCGCTTCCACGTCGTTCCTGCTGCGCCGGCGTCTGCTCGGCGCGTGCGCCGCTGCACCGCTCGCGGCGCTCGGCTTTGCGACGGCGCCGCGCCGCGCTGTTGCCGCCGATCTTTCGTCGGTTACGCTCATGCTCGGCGATCAGGCGGGCGGTTTGCGCGCGCTCGTCGAAGCGGCGAAAGGGCTCGACGGCGCGCCGTATCGTTATCGTTGGGCGAATTTCCAGGGCGCGGCGCCGCTGTTCGAAGCGCAGCGCGCAAACGCCGTCGATATCGCGCCTGCGGGCGACTTGCCGGTGCTCGCGGCGGCCACGGGCGATCCGTCACTGCGCATCGTGGCGACGCGCGTTGGCTCGCCCACGCAACTCGGCCTGCTCGTGCCGCAGGATTCGCCGATCCGCACCGTCGCGCAGTTGAAGGGACGCACGATTGCGGTGTCGTCGGCGCGCGGCAGCATTTCCGAATTCCAGCTCTACGGCGCGCTCGCCGAAGCGGGCCTGTCGCGCCGCGACGTGAATGTGCGCTACATCCTGCCCGTCGATGCGTTCGCCGCATTCGCCTCGGGCGCGCTCGACGTGTGGGCGACCTTCGATCCGTACTACGGCATCGCGGTGTCGCGCGGCGCGCGCGTGCTGCGCGACGGCACGGGCATCAACAGCGGCCTGAATTTCATCACCGCGTCGGGCGCGGCGCACGCCGACCCGCTCAAGCGCGCCGCCATCGCCGATGTGCTCGTGCGTATCCAGCACGCAGGGCAGTGGGCGCTCGCGAATCCGCAAGCCTACGCGCGCGTCTACGGCACGCTCACGCGCACGCCCGATACGGCGGCGCTCACCATCACGCAGCGCTCCGCGCTCAGGCTGCGCTTCGTGACGGGCGACGATGTCACGACGCTGCAGCGTGTCGCCGATAAAGCCGTGGACGACGGCATTCTGCCGCGCCGCATCGATGTGCGAGCCGTGTCCGATACGCAGATCGGCGCGGCCTGAATTCCGCAACGGAGGACGATCGATCATGACTTCTCGCGCAGCACGAACGTTGACGCTGCCACCGGCGCAACAGACGCAACAAGCCGCGACAGCGCGTGCGCCATCACCGACCACGCGCGCTGGCCGGACAGGTTGGACCGCCTGGGCGGCATCGCTCGCATGGCTCGGCGCGGCGGCCGTCACGCGCGCCTGGCCGAGCCTCGACGACTGGCCGCACACCGATGCGCTGCTCGCAATCGAACTCGCGCTGGCCGTCGTCGCCTTTCTGCTCGCCTGGCGCGGCCGTCGCGCGGGCGTCGCACCTGCGATCGCGCCGTGGCTGCTGGCGCTCGCGTTCGGCATCAGCGCGTGGGAGATCGTCACAGCGAAGCTCGAAATCCTGCCGCGTCCGTTCTTCGCGCCGCCGCAAGCGCTGATCGCCGTGTTCTTCGACGATTACGCGCGGCTTTTATCGAGCGTTGCACATTCGTTCGGATTGCTATCTTTTGGTTATCTGATCGGCGCGGCGACCGGTTTCGTCGTCGGCGTAAGCATCGGCTGGTCGCGCGCAGTGGGCTACTGGCTACATCCGGTGCTGCGCCTTATCGGCCCGTTGCCCGCAACGGCATGGCTGCCGCTCGCGTTCTTCTTCTTTCCGTCGAGCTTCAGCGCAAGCGTATTTCTGATCGCGCTCGCCACGGCGTTTCCGGTGGCGGTGCTTACGTGGTCGGGCGTCGCGAGCGTGAATGCCGCGTTCTACGACGTCGCGCGCACGCTCGGCGCGCGGCCCGCGTTCCTGATCGTGCGCGTCGCGATTCCGGCCGCGTTGCCGTCGGTGTTCGTCGGCCTGTTCATGGGCTTGGGCGCGTCGTTTTCCGTGCTCATCGTCGCCGAGATGATGGGCGTGAAAGCGGGGCTCGGCTGGTATCTGCAATGGGCCCAGGGCTGGGCCGCCTATTCGAACATGTACGCGGGCTTGCTCGTGATGGCGCTGATGTGCTCGGGCCTCATCACGC
The DNA here is from genome assembly GCF_017104805.1 of Paraburkholderia sp. Ac-20347. Lineage (NCBI taxonomy): Bacteria > Pseudomonadati > Pseudomonadota > Betaproteobacteria > Burkholderiales > Burkholderiaceae > Paraburkholderia > Paraburkholderia sp. Ac-20347. Next base: position 19,191 of record NZ_JAAGPN010000082.1, read on the forward strand.
TGCTCTTTCGCGTGCGCGACCGCCTGCTCGGCTGGCAAAAAGGACTGCTCAAATGGTAGCCGCGACGCTTGCATTGCAACCCGAAGACCTCGCGCCGTACGATGCGCATGACCCAACGCCGGAGGATACGCCCATCGGCGCGCGCATCGACGTGCGCAACGTCACGCAAGGTTTCGCGCTGCGCGGGGAAACGCTGCCCGTGCTCGAAGACGTGAGCCTCACGGTCGAGCCGGGCGAGTTCGTCGCGCTGCTCGGGCCGAGCGGTTGCGGAAAGTCGACCTTGCTGCGCCTCGTCGCGGGCCTCGATGCGCCGCTGAGCGGCACGCTGCACGCGAACGGCGCACCGATTGCCGGTCCCGATCCATCGCGCGTGCTCGTGTTTCAAGACCCGACGTTGTTTCCGTGGCGTACGGTGCGTGAGAACGTCGGGCTCGGACCGCAGGCGCAGCGCGCGCGGCGCGGCTGGTTCGCACGCCGCGCGACGTCCGCGCACGGCGACGCCGAGACGCGTATCGACGCCGCGCTCGAACTCGTCGGCCTCAAGGGTTTCGAGCAGGCGTATCCGCATCAGCTCTCGGGCGGCATGGCGCAGCGCGCGGCGCTCGCGCGTGCGCTCGTCAACGATCCGGCGCTGCTCGCGCTCGACGAACCGTTCGGCAAGCTCGATTCGCTCACGCGTATGCGCATGCAGTCGGAACTCGTCGCGCTATGGCAGCGCACGCGTGTTTCGGTGCTGCTCGTCACGCACGACGTGGAAGAAGCGCTCGTGATGGCGAACCGCGTGGTGGTGTTCAGCGCGCGGCCCGCGCGCATCGTCGCGCAGGTGCAGAACGACGCGCCGTATCCGCGCCATCGCGACGATCCGAAGATCGTCGAATTGCGGCGTGACGTGCTCGCGCAACTCGGTCTCGATGCGTGAGCGTATTGTGATTAATCAGAATGCCTAAATAAATGCGGTAGCGAGAAACCATGACCCCGACCGACCAACACGCCACACCCGATCAGCCCATTCAACCCGCACGGCGCACGTGGCTGCGCAACACCGCATTCGCAACCGGCGCGGCCGCGCTCGGCGGACTCGCCTTCGGTCTGCCCGCGTCCCGCGCGCACGCCGACGAGAACGCCAAACACCTCAAGCTCTCGTGGAACGCGGGCGCGATCTGCACCGCGCCCGTGCCGGTGGCCGCGACGCAAGGCTTTTTCCGCAAGCACGGCCTCGACGTCGAACTCGTGAACTTCGCAGGCTCGACCGATCAACTGCTCGAAGCGATCGCCACGGGCAAATCGGATGCAGGCGTCGGCATGGCGCTACGCTGGATCAAACCGCTCGAACAGGGTTTCGACGTGAAGCTCACGGCGGGCATTCATGGCGGCTGCATGCGTCTGCTTGCGACGAAACAGTCGGGCATCGTCGATCTCGCCGGGCTCAAGGGCCGCGCCGTGGGCGTAAGCGACATGGCGAGTCCGGCGAAGAACTTCTTTGCGATCACGCTCAAGAAGATCGGCATCGATCCGGACAGCGACGTGCGCTGGCGTCAGTACCCGGCCAACCTGCTCGGCGAGGCGCTGAAAAAGGGCGAGGTGCAGGCGATCGCGGACGGCGACCCGACCATCTGGACGCTGCGCGAATCGGATCATCTGTACGAGGTGTCGAACAATCTATGCGGCGAGTACGCGAATCGCGTCTGCTGCGTGCTGGGCGTGCGCGGCACGCTCGTGCGTCGCGATCGCGCGACGGCGCAGGCGCTCACGGCGGCGCTGCTGGAAGCGACGCAATGGACCGCCGATCATCCGGCGGAGGCGGCGAAGGTGTTTTCGGCTTACGCGCCGAACGCCGATGTGAACCAGCTCACCGCCATGCTCAAGAGCCACACGGACGGTCATCATCCGGTGGGCGCGGCGTTCAGGAAGGAAATCGCGCTGTACGCCGACGATCTCAAGACCGTGGGCGTCGTGAACGCGAGCACCGATTCGAATCAGTTCGCGTCGCGCGTGTTCGCGGACGTGCTCGCGTAGCGGCGCAAACAGCGAAGCGTTCGGCACGCGCCGAACGCCTGCGTCGGACCGGTCAGACTTGCGCGATGAAGTTGCGCACGTAGGTGTTGAAGAGGTCGGGATGCGTGCCGTTCATACCGTGCGTCGCGCCCTTCATGGTCACGCGCTGCGCGAACTCGATCCATTCTTCGAGCGCTTCCACGTTGTTGCGGAACATCAGCGGGCTGCGCTGGCCGTCGATCAGCAGCGTGCGGCACTTGATGTCGGCGGCGGGGCGGCGCGTGTAGGCGGGCAGCGGATCGTCGAGCTGCTTGGGCAGCGTCGTGGCGTTGGCGATCGCCATCTCGCGGAACGCGTGCGGGCTCTTGCGCCACGCGCCCGGCATGCTCACGGAGTCGACGAACAGTTCGAGACCTTCTTCGAGCAGACCGTCTTCGATGAGGTTCGCGGCGCGCGTGCGCAGCGCGTTGGTCGCCGGCGGCAGCACGTCTTCGTCGTCTTCGAGACGGCGCAGCGGGCCGCCCGGATCGGCGAGCACGAGCGTGCGCACGAGGCGCGGATAACGGCGCGCGAGATGATAGGCAATCGAGCCGCCGCGCGAATGGCCAACGACGTGAACCGATTCGAGCCCCAGCGCCTCGATGAAGTCAGCCAGTTCGTGCAGATGGCTTTCCCAGCCGAAATCGCCCTGAATGCAGGCGTCGGCGGCCGGCCAGTAATGGCTCAGGCTCGGCGAGATGCAGCGGAAATCGTCCGCGAGTCCGTCCAGTTGAGGCGCCCAGTAGCGGTAGTCGCACAGCGAGCCGTGCACGAACAGGAGCGGTTCGCCTTCCCCGCGTTCGAGATACGGCAGGACGACACCCGAATGCAGCGTGGCGAACGACAGGTCGGGCGGGGCAAGAAGGGACGGATCGATGCGTTGGTTCACGGAGATGTACTCCAGTCGCGGAGATGACACTTTGCCGCAGGTCAACGCTTAAGGGAAACGAAATTAATTGAACGTTGCGATAAGGTTTTCTGATTGATTGAACGCGTTTGCGGGCCGCTTTGGAACCGATTTCAGTGAAGGATCTGGTGGGTTGGCGGCGCGCGATGCGGCTTACAGCGCGAGTTGATAGCGGACGAAGTCATCGGCCTGAACGAAGCTGTCGTACAGCTTGCGCGCGGGATTGTCGCGCCGCGTGTGCCAGTACAGACGCGACCAGCCGCGTGCGCGCCCGAACGCGACGAGATCCTCGATCAGCCGCTTGCCGACGCCCTGGCCGCGATGGGCCGGATCGACGAACAGATCTTCCAGATAGCCGATGGGCGCCACGACCCACGTGCCTTCGTGCAGCACGGCAATGCTGAAACCCACCACGCGATCACCCAGCTGCGCGACGCGGCCGAGCATCGGGCTGGCCGGATCGAGCAGGCGTTCCCACGTGCGCGCGCTGACCTCGGGCGCGACTTCGGTTTCGTAGAACGCCGTGTAGCCGGCCCAGAGACGCAGCCAGTCGTCGCGGTCGGCGGCCGCGACGTCGCGGATCACGATGGCTTCAGCTTGAATCGGCGTCATGCGCGCGGGCTCCCGTCGCGCAGGCTCGCCAGCGACGCGCGCTGATTCCCGTCGGCGTCGAAATTGCTGCTCGCGAGCCATTGCTCGAAGCCGGCGCGCACCTGCGGCCAGTCCTGATCGATGACGGCAAACCACGCGGTATCGCGGCTGCGTCCCTTATAGACGACCGCTTGCCGGAAGATGCCTTCGAACTGGAAGCCGAGCCGCAGCGCGGTTTGACGCGAGGGCGCGTTGAGGCTGTCGCACTTCCACTCGTAGCGGCGATAAGCGAGGTCGTCGAAAACGTAGCGCATCAGCAGATATTGCGCTTCGGTCGAGAGCGCGGTGCGCTTGAGCAGCGGCGAGAACGTCACGCTGCCCACTTCGATCACGCCATGCGCGGGATCGATGCGCATGAGCGCGAAGGTGCCGACCGCTTTGCCGCTCGCGCGGTCGACAATGGTGTAGTGCAGCGGATCGGTGGAGGCGGCGGCCTTGACCAGATACTCGCGGAAGGCGGCGAAGTCGGTGAACGGGCCGGTGAAGAGATAGGTCCAGTCGCGGCCGTCGGCGGCCTGGCGATACGCTTCGAAGAGGTCGGCGGCGTGACGCTCGGCATCGACCGGCTCGATGCGGCAGCGCTCGCCTTCGATCGTCACGCGCGCGGGGCGCTCGCGCGGCGTCCAGTTGTCGACGGCGGGGCCGATGGGCTGCTGGTATTCGTTGAGACGAGAGGCCATGAGTGCGTTCCTGAGATCCGTTGCGTGCGTGATCGAGCGATAAGGCGCGACAAGAGGAATACGGTAACGCAGCGGTGGTTCCTTGCAAAGATCCACGGAAATGGGGTTCGTTGGGGCCACGATCGGCGACCGGGTCGCGTTGATTTTGCGTTGGCTTCGCGTTTACTTCGCATACGAATAAAACTATACTTCGCATGCGAACATTAGCGTACTTTAACGCACTTTAACGCACCAATCAGGAGACGAGACGATGGCCCCGGAAATTCAGGTGCAACTGGCGGAAGAGGTGGGTGTGCTGACCGCGACGATCGCGCGGACCGACAAGAAGAACGCGCTGACCAACGCGATGTACGGCGCGCTCGCCGACGCCATCGTGCGCGCCAATGAAGACGACGCCATCCGCGTGCTGCTGATTCAGGCGGACGGCGACCTGTTCACCGCAGGCAACGACGTCTCGGAATTTGCCGCGCAGGCGATGGGCAACGCGCCGGAGGAGCGCCACGTGCTGCGTTTTCTGCGCGCGCTGGCCACGGCCACGGTGCCGATCGTGGCGGCGGTGCAGGGCAAGGCCGTGGGCGTCGGCACGACAATGCTGCTCCACTGCGACTACGTGCTGCTCGCCGACGACGCGCAGCTGATCACGCCGTTCGTGAACCTCGCGCTGGTACCGGAAGCGGCGTCGAGTTATCTGATGCCGCTGCGCATCGGGCATACGCGCGCCTTCGAAATGTTCGCGCTCGGCGACCCCGTTCCCGCTGATGCCGCCGTCGCTTGGGGCATCGCGAACCGCACGGTGCCGGTCGCGGAATTGCGCGCGGAGGCACGCCGTATCGCCGAAAAAATCGCCGCGCGGCCGGCGGGTTCGCTCACGGCCATGAAGCGGCTGATGCGCGACGCGGAAAAACTGGTCGGACAGATGGACAGCGAAAGCGCGATTTTCGTCGAGCGCCTCGCGAGCGCCGAAGCGAAGGAAGCGTTCATGGCGTTCGCGCAGAAGCGCGCGCCGGATTTCACGAAGCTTTCGCGGCGGTGATTACGCGTCGTCGTCGAGCGCGGGAAATTTGTCCTGCAAGCTGCCGAGCCAGCGCGCGACGACGTCGATTTCCGCTTCGCTGAACCCTTCGGTCAGACGCGCGTTCAGATCGGCGAGCCCCGCTTTCGAGCGCTTGACGGCCGCGCGTCCGTCTTTCGTGAGCCAGAGCCGCGAGGCGCGGCGGTCGTTTTCGTCGGCATGACGCTCGACGAGGCCGGCGCGTTCCGCGCGATCCACGAGACCGCTCATGCCCGGCGCCTTGAGGTCGAGCGCGGCGGCGGCTTCGCTCGTCAACGCGCCGTCGTGCTTCGCGAGAAAGAACAGCAGCCCGACCTGCGCCGCCGTCGCGCCGCCCGACGCCGCCCGCGCCTGCGACCAGCGATGCAGACGCCGCTGGCCCACGTTCAGCAGATAGACGAGCCGATGATCCATTCCCCGCACCTCGCGTTGCCTTGCCACGCCCGCGCTGCGCATCGGCGCGCGGGCATGGCTTGAGTTAATAGTTCGCGTGCGAATATTAACATGCGGGTCAGGCGGGTTTTCCGGCAGGCGTCGCGTGCGTTATTCGCTGCGCGCCTTGCCGTCGTGCGGACCGATGGGGCGCTCGGGCCAGTCGGTCCAGCTGTCGTCGCGGGTGGCTTGATGCTCGGCGTTGAGCGGATAGTGCAGGCGATTTTCCGGCTTGGTGGCTTCGCCGATCACCATCAGCCGCACTTCCTCGCGCGTGTTGTTCAGGAAGCTGTGGCAAATGCCCGTGCCCGCCGGAAAGCCGACCGAATCGCCGGGCGCGAGCCGGTGCAGATGACCGTCGATCCAGGCATCGGGCGTGCCTTCCAGCACATACACGAACTCTTCTTCTGCGCTTTCCGCGTGCGGATAGGACGTGCGCCGACCCGGCAGCAGCCGCACATGATGGATGCCGATGCGCTTGAGCCCGAACGTGCTGGCCAGCGGCGCGCCGATGCCCATCAGTTCGGTGTCGTCGGCGTAATGGCTGTCGTCCGGTCCTTCAAGCTCGGTCCAGTGCCGGATAAACGCGGGGCGTTGCATGGCGGGGCTCCCAGAGAAGAGAATCCGCGTATGACACCATCGACCCGACGCGGTGTCTATCGATTTAAAAAGTGCGGTAATAAATAGCAAACGATTGCGCGCGAGGTTTCCTGTGTTTGCGGCGCGAATAGCCTTCAGAATGCGTGAAACGCGCCGTTAGCCGTGAGATCGACGGCGCTTCGCGCAGGGCCGGACCGTCAAGGCGTCGCCCGTTTCCTCGACAACAATATTCAAAGACCATGGGATTCTTCGACCGTTTCCGCAAAACGCCCGCCCCGCCTCCGCCGCCGACCATGGCGGAATTCGCCGAGCTGTTCATGGCCGCGTTGCGCGCAGCGGGCGACACGCGCACGTGGCGCACGGAGCAGGGACACTCGCGCCTCGTGCAGACGGGACTCGCCGAAGGCGAGCCGTCGGCCTTCATCAATCTGCCGAATATGCACCGGGATTACGCCGACGCCGCGCCCGACGCGCGCGAGGCCACCATGCGCCGGGCGGTGGCGGCGATGATGCAGCAGGACGTGCCCGCCACGCTCGCCGAGGCGAAGGCGCGGCTGCGGCCCGTGATCCGCAGCACGACCGAGCGCGGCTATCTCGATCTGCAGACGCACGGGAATGCGAAGCGCCCCGATCTCGCGTACCGCAGCTTGTGCGAGAACCTCGAAATCGGCATAGCCTGCGACGGCGAATTCAACGTGATGCGGTTGAACCATACGCACCTCGCGACGTGGGGCGTGAGCTTCGACGAGGCGATGGCCATCGCCATCGACAATCTGCGCGAGACCTCGTCCAAGCCGTGGATGCCCTTGCAGAACGGCGTGTTCGTCTCGCAGTTCGGCGACTACTACGACGCTTCGCGTCTGTTGCTGACCGACCTGCTGTATCGCCAGTCGATCTCCGGCGCGCCCGTGGTGATGGCGCCGAACCGCGCGGTGCTGCTGCTGACGGGCGATCGCAACGAAGCGGGCTTGCAGACGCTCGTGGAACTGGCGGAGCAGGCGTACGCGCAGTCGCGTCCGCTGCCGCCGCTCATGCTGCGCTGGAACGGCGACGCGTGGGAGCGTTTCGTGCCGCCCGCGCTCGCCGCGCGCCTGCATCGCATGCGGCTGCGCGAACGCGACGCCGATTATCAGGACCAGCAGGACGCGCTCGTCGCGCTGCACGCGCGCGAAGGCCGCGATGTGTTCGTCGCGAAGCACACGGTCCTGCAAAGCGCCGATGGCGAGCAACGCAGCGTGTGCGCGTGGAGCGAGGGCGTCCACGCGCTGCTGCCCGATACCGACTTCTTCGTGCTCGTGCGCGCCGCGACGAAACAGACCGCTTTCGTGCCGCGCGCCGTGGTCATGGCGCGTTTCGCCGACCATCTGAAGCCGACGTCGTATTTGCCGCTGCGCCATGAAGTCGCGAGTTTCCCCGACGAGGCGGAATTCGAGGAAATGCTCGCGAGCTACGAAAAATTGCCGTCGGGCGGTTGATCGGCGCTACTCGCATTCCTGCAACTAACAGCCAGCTACGGCAGCCGCTTCCAGCCAAAGCGCGCAACACACAACAACGTTTGATCCCCAAAGCGCGGCCCGCAATCTCAGGGCCGCGCGTTATGTCCCCATCGTTCAAACGGCTGCGCCGCCTTCGTTCGCGCCCCGATAAGTCGCCGCATCCGGCGACCCATCCTCACATCGATCCGCGCACGCTCACCCGCCAATCCCACCGCAATCTTCAGCGACCTTAGCGACGCGCGGCGGCCACTGCTATAAAATCGCGGCTCCAGTCTTCGAGACGAGCGGCGTCAGTACTAGATCCGCTCGGTCCGCTCGATCAATCGGCACGCCTGTCCGGGCGTTGCGTCAAGATGTAGTGTCAAGTGCTCTGCTATTCGCGGCGACTTCGGCGCCGCTTACCGCCCAGCAACGGGCGGCCAGCTTCTTGCGCAATCGCATGGGTCATCGGGCTTTCCGCGAGCCTCGAGGCATTCGCCAGCAACCCGTTACCCAGCAACACACGTTAGAACTCAAGCAGATTTATATGGATTCGGATCCGCATCGCGCCCCGGAAAATGTTTCCGGCGCCCGGGACAACGCGCCGTCCCTGCATCGCAGTCTCAAAGCCCGACACCTCACCATGATCGCCATCGGCGGCTCGATTGGCACGGGTCTGTTCGTCGCGTCGGGCGCGTCCATTTCGCAGGCCGGTCCCGGCGGCGCGATGGCCGCGTACCTCGTGATCGGCCTGATGGTCTACTTCCTGATGACGAGCCTCGGCGAAATGGCCGCGTTCATGCCGGTCTCCGGCTCGTTCGCGACCTATGGCGCGAAGTTCGTCGACGAGGGCTTCGGCTTCGCGCTCGGCTGGAACTACTGGTACAACTGGGCGGTGACCATCGCCGTCGAACTGGTCGCCTCGCAGCTCGTGATGGGCTACTGGTTCCCGCACGTCTCGGGCGTCTGGTGGAGCGCCGGATTCCTCTGCGTGATGTTCCTGCTCAACGCGCTGTCCGTACGCGGCTTCGGCGAGGCGGAATACTGGTTCTCGCTCATCAAGGTGATTACCGTGATTGCGTTCATCGGCGTGGGTCTGCTGATGATCGTCGGCATTCTCAAGGGCGGCGCCGATCACGTCTGGGGCAATTTCATGCTCGAAGGCGGTCCGTTCACGGGCGGCCTGCCGGCCTTGCTCGGCGTGACGATGATCGCGGGCTTCTCGTTCCAGGGCACCGAACTGATCGGCGTGGCGGCGGGCGAATCGGAGAATCCGGGCCAAACGATTCCGCGCGCGGTGCGTCAGGTGTTCTGGCGCATTCTGCTGTTCTACGTGTTGGCGATTTTCGTCATCGGCCTGCTGATTCCGCACACCGATCCGAACCTGCTGAAGTCCGACGTCACCGATATCGGCGTGAGCCCGTTCACGCTCGTGTTCCGACGCGCGGGTCTGGCCGTGTCGGCCGGCGTGATGAACGCGGTCATCCTGACGGCCGTGCTGTCGGCGGGCAACTCGGGCATGTACGCGTCGACGCGTATGCTCTACAACCTCGCGGTCGAAAAGCGCGCGCCGAAGGTGTTCGCGAAGCTGTCGTCGAGCGGCGTGCCGCGCAACGCGCTGTACGCCACGACGGCCGTGGGCGCGCTGTGTTTTCTCTCGTCGATGTACGGCGACAAGACCGTCTACATGTGGCTGCTCAATACTTCGGGCATGACGGGCTTTATCGCGTGGCTCGGCATTGCCGTGAGCCATTACCGCTTCCGCAAGGGCTTCGTTGCGCAGGGATATTCGCTCAAGCAACTGCCTTATACGTCGAAGTGGTTTCCGATCGGGCCGATCTTCGCGTTCGTGGTGTGTCTGGTCATCATGCTCGGCCAGGACTATCAGGCCTTCGTCGCCGACAAGATCGACTGGGCGAGCGTGCTGGCCACGTATATCGGCATTCCGCTGTTCGCGCTGATGTGGCTCGGCTATCGTCTCGTGAAGAAGAGCCGCTTCATTGGCTACGACGAGATGGACATTCAGGCCTTCGCAGAACGCGCCGCCCGCTCGGCGACGTCGAACGACACGGTGCTCGCACAACGCGACGGCGCGGTGCAGTAAGCCGGGCGCAAAGCCAAAAGAAAAGCCCAAAGAAAAACCGCCCGCGTTCTGCAACGCGGGCGGTTTTTTTACGTCTTCGAACCCGGCGCCCGTAGCGGGCGCCGCGTCATCAGAAGATGTTGCGCAGACCGATTGCAACGCCGGTCTGGTTGTTGCGACCCGGGTAGTCGGCGAGGTAAGCGCCCGTGCCGCGCGTGAAGTCGACCGTGCCGTAGACTTCCGTGCGCTTCGAGAGCGAGTACTCGGCGAGCAGCGTGGCCGAGTAGTTGATACCGGCGCCGTAACCGCCGTCAGCCAGCGCGGCATTGCGTGCGTGACCGTAGTAGCCGGCCAGCGTGATCGCCAGCGGCGCCGTGGCTTGCCACGTCGAGCCGACGTAGAAGTTGTCGTCGATACGGTTCTGGCTCGAAATCAGGGCGGGTGCGCCGCTGACCTGTTGCTGCGCCTGGTCGACCGTACCCGTGTTGTCCTGCGAATGCAGCCAGCCGGCAAGCAGACGCACCGACGGCACGACCGTGTAGACGAGGCCGACGTTGGCGATGTTGAACTTCTTGCCCGAGACATCGTTCTGCTGGAAGCCCACGAGACCTTGCACCGGACCGAACGCGTACGAAGCCGTGAAGCCGTACATCGAGTTCTCGCCCGTGCTGCCCGCGACGCCGCCGAAGCCGTACATCGCTTCAACGTGCAGGCCGGCGATCGTGTTCGTGTACTTCGCCGAGTTGTTCGTGAAGAGGAACGGGCCGACCGGGTTGTACGCCCAGCTGTCCTGCCAGTAGTCGGCGACGGTCAGCGGGTCGAACGTGTTGCCCATTTCGTCGAAGAACGGCGTTTGCTGGCGACCGAAGGTCAGCGTGCCGTACTTCGTGTTCGAAAGACCGACGTAAGCGTTACGCTGGAACAACTGGTTGTTCGAGTTCGCGAGCTTGCCGTTGAACAGATTGAACTGGTTTTCCAGCTTGAAGATGGCCGACGTGCCGCCGCCCAGATCTTCCGTGCCCTTCAGGCCCCAGCGGCTCGGCGTCACGACGCCTTCGCGCATTTCGACGAGGCCGTCGTTGTTCGAGTTGGCGTTGGTCTGGTAACGCAGGGCCGTATCGACGAGGCCGTACAGCGTGACCGAGCTCTGTGCGAATGCCGATTGGGCCGATGCGGCCAGCAGTGCGACGCCGAGCGCCGCGGTGGTCTTCTTCATGTCTTCCCCGTTTCTATTCGTCTGGATCGCCGCGCGGCAGGCGCGCAAGCGATCGAAGCTGGATAACCCGTGCGCGCCGGCGGAGTCCAGCGCGCTGAAAGTGGCGCAATGATATTTCGAACAATTTAAATTCCTGTAATGAAATCGACGCGCTGTCGCCCTTCTGCAACAAGGCGTCGCCGCGGGGTTGACGGTTTTCGGCGCGCTGCCAGGGTCCGCTTTTTAAAGCCGTTTTAATGCGCGTTTAAGGGGAATTGCTGATTGAAACTTGGCGCGACGTCGAGCCGGGTCTTGATGACGTCGGCGCGGTGATAGAGGTCGGCGGTGCGCTGCTGCTCGGCGATCAGGCCGCTGTCGATGGCCACGGGTTGTAGTTGCGCGCGCTGATAAACGGTCTTGAGCACGTCGGCGGGCAGGCCCGTCACGCGCGACTGAATGGCCGCGACTTCGTCCGGATGCGCGAGCGCCCAGCGCTGGCCTGCCGCCACGCGCTGCACGAAGTCGGCGATTTCGGCGTGTTTGGTGCGGATCGCTTCGTCGGTCGCGGCCTCGAAGCTCAGGCCCGACGAGACGCCCACGCCGTTCGCGATGCTGCGGTCGTGATCGCGCGACTCGGCCAGCGCCACGTACGGGTCCCACGTGGACCACGCGTCGACGGTGCCGGACGCGAGCGCGGCTTTCGCGTCGGCGGGCTGCATGAAGGCCCACGTCACGTCGCTGAGTTTCAGATGCGCGCGCTCCAGCGTGGCGACGGCGAGGTAATGACCGATCGAGCCGCGCGTGGTGGCGATGCGCTTGCCCTTGAGATCGGCGGCATCGCGGATCGGCGACGACGCGCTCACGAGGATCGCGAGATCGACGGGCACCGAACGCGTGGCGGAGACCGCGCGAATGCGCGCTCCGGCGGCGTAGGCGAAGATGAGCGGCGCGTCGCCGAGACCGCCCACGTCGATCGCGCCCGCGTTGAGCGCTTCGCCGAGCGGTTGCGCGGCCGGAAAGTTGAACCACTCGATCTTGTACGGCACGTCCTTCAATTGACCCGATGCTTCGAGAATGCCGCGCGTCTGCAATTGCTGATCGCCGACCTTGAGCGTGGTCTGCGCATGCGCCGCGCCGGCGAAGAAGGCGAACGATGTCGCGAGCGCGGCGACCGTGCTGTGAACGAAGCGAAAGCGTGAAGCGGAACGGCGCATGGAGCGATCCTCGATAGCTGAACAGATGGGAATGGCCCCACGATAAGCAGCGCATCGTCATAACGCAAACGCATTGTTCTTCTATCTAAATATGCAAGAAGCAGTAGGCGGAGCTTGAACCCGAGCGGTCATTGACGCTAAGCTTGTGCACGTCAGACGCATTACGCAGGAACTCCATTCATGAAACTCGATGAGATCGAAGCCTTCGTGGCCGTCGTGCGCAGCGAATCGCTGAGCCAGGCCGCCGAAGCGCTCGAACTGACTCAACCCGCCGTCACGCGCCGCATCCAGAACTTCGAGGAAGCGCTGGGCGTTGCGCTGCTCGACCGCAACACCAAGCCGTTGCGCGCCACGCCGATGGGCCGCACGGTCTACGAACAATGCCGCGCGATCCAGCGCGAAGTCGACGCGCTGCGTCAACTCGTGAACGACGGCGCGCCGCTCGCGGGCGTGCTGCGCCTCGGCGTCGCGCAAACGGTCGCCGACATCGCCATGCTCGACGCGCTGCAGGCGTTGCGCGCGGCGCATCCCGAACTGCAGGCGCGCGTGTCGACCGGCTGGGGCGCGCCGTTGCTGCAAAAAGTGGAAGACGGAGAACTCGACGCCGCCGTGGTGCTGCTGCCCGCGAATCGCGCGCTGCCCGAGACGCTGGCGGGCGAGATGCTCGGCGCGCTCAAGCTCGCCGTGGTCGCGCAAAAGGGCATGCTCAAGCGGCGCACACTGACGCTGGCGGAGTGCCAGGCGTATGGCTGGGTGCTCAATCCGGACGGCTGCGGTTTTCGCGCGGGCTTGCAGCACGCGCTCGCCGCGCAGGGCCATTCGCTGCGGCTGAACCTCGAAACGCTGGGCGCGGAATTGCAGCTCGGGCTCGTCGCGGATGGTGTGGGTCTCGGCCTCGTGCCGCAGCCGCTCGTGACCGCGAGTGCGCATGCGGACCGGCTCGATGTCGTGCAGATCGCCGATTTCAAGCCGGAAATCGCGGTGTGGATCGTGCGTTCGCGCGCGATCGGGCGGATGGAATCGGCGCTTGCGGTGCTTGCGCAAAGCATCGCGCGCCGCTTCAAGGCGGCGCGCATCGCTAAAGCAGCGTGATGGACAAGGCTCATTCGAGCCTTGTTTTCCAGCCTCAAATCACGAAGAACCCGTGCGTGCCGTCGCGCCCGAGTTGCTCGACGAGTCCGTACTCCCATTCGAGGTACGCGTTCATCGCCTCGCGGGCGTTGCCGGTGCCTTCATACGGACGCCGGTAGCGGTCGATGCGCGGCGAGGCCAGCGTCGTTTCGCCTTCCTCCACGGGCAGCCCCGCGCGAATCCACGCCGACGTGCCGCCTTCCAGCACCTCGACAGGCTTGCCCGTGAGCGCGGCGATGTCGGGCGCGGCGAACGGCGCAAGCGCGTTCGTCATGCACACGGCCACGTAGCGCTTCGCGTCGGGCAACGCGCGCAGATCGGCGAAACCGGGCGCGAGATGCGAACGCAGCGTCCAGTACGCGCCCGGAATATGCGCCTTCACGTGATTCGCGCTGGACGTGAAATCGAGCACCACGGTGCCGTGATCCGCTTCGGCCAGCCGCGCCGCGAGCGCCTCGGGCGTGATCGACGCCACGGGCGCGGGTAACGGTTTTTGTGCTTGCCACGCGCCGTGCGCATCGAGGTCGGCGGGCGACGCATCGTCGATCACATACACGTCGTGATTCATCTGCGCGAGCCACGACGCCGTCATGTTCGCGCGCACGCCGTCGTCGTCGAACAGCACCACGCGCGCGCCGCGCACCGGCGCGAACATTTCCGTTTCCTGCACGAGCTGACCGCCGGGCGCGCCGACGAAGCCGCCCGCATGCGCGTGTTCGTATTCCTCGGGCGTGCGCACGTCGAAGCGATAAGTCGTGCGCTGCGTGTCCGCCGCCCAGCGCGCGGCTTCGGCGAGCGTCGTGCGGCCCACGCCTGCGCGGTCGGCCAGCGTGCGCGCCGCGCGTTGCG
>NZ_JAAGPN010000083.1:0-33572 GCF_017104805.1 Paraburkholderia sp. Ac-20347
CCGCGTGTGCGCCGTTTGCGCGTCGGCTTGCGCGTGGCTCAGATCGCGCCGCCATTGGCGCTGCGCGTGCAGCGTTTTCGTGCGCGTGGCGAGCGCGTTCGACTGGTCGGCGAGCGCGGCGATGTCCTGCTCCATCGCCGTGCGCTGCTCGGGCGTCAGCAATTCCATGCCGTCCGCGCGGGCGCGCAACTGCTTGAGCGCATCGCGCGCCGCGCCCGCGCGCTCGTAGACCTGACGCGAGATTTCGCCGTAGATTTCCGTGCCCGTGAGTTCTTCGAGCAGTTCGGCGCGGTCGTTCGCGCTCGCGTTCAGGAAGGCCGCGAAGCCGCCTTGCGCGAGCAGCATCGAGCGCGTGAAGCGCGGGAAATCGAGCCGCGTGATCTCCTCGACGCGCCGCAATTTCTCGTTGATGTGCTGCGTGATGATCGTGCCGCTGCCGTCGTCGTGTTCGACCGTGGCGAGTTCGACGCGCGGCTGCTGCAACGCGCCGTCGACCTTGTCGCGCGAACGGCGCTGGCTCCAGAACGCGCGATAGACCGCGCCCTTCACTTCGAACACGACTTCCGCGAGACAGTCGGCGGTATGACGCGTCATGATGTCGTTCGCCGACGCCGACACGGTCTTGAGACGCGGCGTCTCGTGATAGAGCGCGAGGCAGATTGCGTCGAGCAGCGTCGATTTTCCCGCGCCGGTCGGGCCGGTGATCGCGAACAGGCCGTTCTCCGAAAACGGCGGCTGCGTGAAGTCGATGCGCCACTCGCCCTTCAGCGAGTTGAGATTCTTGAGGCGCAGGCTGCGGATTTTCATGCGTCGTCCTCCGGCGTGGCCTGCATGGCGGCGAGTACGTTTTTGTAGCGGTCGGTGAGTGCGCCGCGCACGTCGTCGTCGAGCGTTTCGTGCGCGAGGCGGCGCGCGAACACGTCGAGCGGATCGAGTTCGTCGAGCGTCACGCCCGAGTCGGCTGAGAGTTGCGCGGCGGCGTTGCCGCGCTCGCGGCGAATGCGCAGCACGTCGAGCGGCAGATCCTCGGTCATCGCCTGGATGCGCGCGGGCAGGTCGGCGAGATAGTCGTCCTCGGCGACGGTCACTTCGAGCCACGCGGGGCGCTCGGGCGTGGCGTCGCGCGCGATCTCGGCGAAGGCGGCGGGCAGCGTCTTCAGATTGCCGCGCAGCGCGGCGAGCGTCTGGAACGCGGGCACGGCGAGCGGCGTGACGGCTTCCAGGCCGTTCGCGCCGACATCGACGAGCAGCATTTCCTTGCGCTGCGTGGCTTCGTCGAAGCTCAGCGCGATCGGCGAGCCGCTATAGCGGATGTGCTCCAGACCGCCCACTTTCTGCGGACGATGAATATGCCCGAGCGCGATGTAGTCGGCCGGCGGAAACGCGCTGGTGGGGAACGCGTCGAGCGCGCCCACGTAGATCTCGCGCACCGATTCGCTCGCACTCGCGCCCACGGTCGTCAGATGGCCGGTGGCGATCAGCGGGACCGGGCGGCCGAGTTCGGCGGACAGTTGCGCGCGGCGCGTCTCGGCGGCGGCGAACACGGCCTGGTAGTAGGCCTGAATCGCCTGTTGCAGCGACTGCTGCTTCTGTTCGGCGCTCTGGCCGGTTTCGCCTTGCATCACGTCGCGCGCGCGGATGAACGGAATCGCGCAGACCACGCAGCCCGCTTCGTCCGGCTTGCCGCGCAGCGGCAGCACGCGAACCTGGTTGGGCGCGGCGTCGGCGTGCGGCACGACCTGGGCGGACAGGCGCTCGAGCAGCGCGCTGCTTTCGCGCAGCGTCGCGACGGAATCGTGATTGCCGCCGAGCAGGAGCAGCGTCACGCCCGCGGCGTGCAGGCGCACGACGAGCTGGCTGTACAGCTCGCGCGCGTAGCTCGGCGGCGTGCCGGTATCGAAGATATCGCCGGCGATCAGGACGGCGTCGACCGCATGGGCGTCGACCTGTGCAATGAGCCAGTCGATGAGCTGCTGGTGCTCGGCCTGGCGGCTCTTGCCCATGAAGTTCTGGCCCAGATGCCAGTCTGAGGTGTGGAGGAGGCGCATGGGGGCGTGATGGTGGCGACGTTCGCGGATGTCGCGGACGTCGCGAGTTTGGTTCGAAGGCAGCCGTGGCCGCGCGGATGACGAGGCGGCGGGCGCAAGTGGACGATTGTAGAGCAGGGGCGGCGCGCGCCGGGAGCGGTGTAACGTCGGCGAAAGGTTCGCGCAAGGCTGGCGTGCGTTCGACATCGCGCCATGCTTCACGTCAAGCCGCGCGCCGCGATGCATTAAGCACATGCCTAAAGTTTTTGCGTCGCCCTGCCGTTGACCCGCTTTGAAGCCCAAAAAAGCCGCATCGAGACTACACCAACCCGAATAGAGCCGCCCGCGCACGCTTCGCGACAGGGCGGACGATACGTCCGACGTCAATTTCCGGCGGCGGCTGAACAGAGGGAACGCTGCGCATCGCGCTTTCGCGCCGCGTTCCAGGAGACCAGAATGCTCAACAAGCTTTCGATACGCGCGAGTTTGACCCTGATGGTGGCGTTTTTCGGCGTGGTGCTGGTGATCGGCGCCGCGGCCGGGCTACTGTCGATGCGCGCGGGCAACGACGCGATGCAGGACATGTACACGGTGGACACCCCCGCCGTGGCCGACCTCGAAGGCAGCGCCGGCCAGCTCTTGCGGCTGCGGCTCGCGCTCGCCACCTATGCGTCGCTCGCCGATCTCGGCGACCAGACCGGCGCCGACGCCGTCCTCAAGCGCTTCGACACCTACCTCAAGATCTCCAACGATCGGCTCGATCACTATCTCTCGGTCGCCAGCAACGACGACGAGGACCGCCGCCTGATCGCCGTGATGCAGGACAAGCGCAACAATTTCCTGCACGCGGGCGTCGATCCGGCGCTCGCGGCGCTCAAGAGCGGCGACCGCAACGGCTTCCAGGAATTGCAGGCGCACAAGCTGCCCGCGCTCTACAACGGTTTCGAAAAGGCGATGCTGGCGCTCGAACAGCGTCAGATCGACCACGGCGCGCAGCGCTACCGCGATGCGCAGACGCGCTTCAAGGCGGTGAGCGTCGCGGTGGCCGTCGGCATGGTGTTCGCGCTGCTGTGCGCGTGGCTCGGCCGCGCGGCGCTGATGCGCGCGATCGTGCATCCGGTGGACGCCGCCGTCGCGCAGTTCGAGCGCATCGCGGCGGGCGACCTGAGCGCGGCGGTGTCCGTGGCGAGCCGCAACGAGATGGGCAAGCTGTCGGCCGCCCTGCAACGCATGCAGGCGGCGCTCGTGACGATGGTGAGCACGGTGCGCGCGGGCGCGGAATCGATCGATACGGGCGTGAGCGAAATCGCCGCGGGCAACACCGATCTGTCGCAACGCACGGAGGAGCAGGCCGCCTCGCTCGAAGAAACGGCGGCGAGCATCGAACAATTGACGTCGACGGTCAAGCAGACGGCGGGCAACGCGCAGGAGGCGAGTTCGCTCGCGCACGGCGCGTCCGGACTGGCGGCGCGCGGCGGCGAACTCGCGCGCGAGGTGGTGGGCACGATGCAGAACATCGTCGACGACTCGCGGCGCATTGCGGACATCGTCGGCGTGATCGAGGGCATCGCGTTCCAGACCAACATTCTGGCGCTCAACGCGGCGGTCGAAGCGGCGCGCGCGGGCGAGGAAGGGCGCGGCTTCGCGGTCGTGGCGGGTGAGGTGCGCTCGCTCGCGCAGCGCAGCGCGGGCGCGGCCAAGGAGATCAAGTCGCTGATCGACGCCTCGACGGCGCGCGTGGAAACCGGCGCGACGCTGGTCGAGCGCTCGGGCACGACGATGGAGGAGATCGTCGGCGCGATCGGACGCGTGAGCGCGATCATGGGCGAGATTGCGTCGGCGGCGACCGAGCAGAGCACCGGCATCGATCAGGTGAATCTCGCGGTCGCGCAGATGGATCAGGTCACGCAGCAGAATGCCGCGCTCGTCGAGCAGGCGGCTGCGGCGGCGGCCTCGCTGGAGGATCAGGCGCGGCGGCTCGCCACGGCGGTGGCGGTGTTTCGCACCTGAGGCGCGACGTAGCTGCGTAGCGGGCCTGGCTTCTGGCGGCCGCGGTCAGCGCGCGCTTTGTCCCTGACCGGGAGACGAAGCGGGCGGAACCGGGCGGAAGCGGGCGGTCGAGCGGGGCGGCGGCATGTCGCCCCGACCCGCGATCTTTAAGTCCGGACGGCGCTTCGCGTTATCATTGCCTCCACTTATCGACCGACTTCAGCAGATTCCAGCCGCCCATGGCCACCAAGAACACGACAGGCGCCGCACGACGCAGCCCGGCGCCGGGCAAGCGCGCCGCGCCGCCCGAGGAGACCCGCGACGCCGCGCAGAGCGAAGAACCCGGCGATCTCGCCAACGCCGCTGACGCAGCCGGCCCCGCCGAAGACGAAGGCGCGGGCGCCTCGACCTATCTCGTGCCGGGCCTCGAACGCGGCCTGCGCATCCTCACCGAATTTTCCGCGCGCGAACCCGTGCTGGGCGCGCCCGAGTTGTCGCGTCGCATCGGCATTCCGCGCACCACGACGTTTCGTCTGCTGCAGACGCTCGAAGCGCTCGGCTTCATCGAACGCGCGAACGGCGACCGTCAATATCGCCTGAGCGTGGCGGTCCTGCGGCTCGGCTTCGAGTATCTGAGCTCGCTCGAACTGACCGATTTCGGCACGCCGGTGCTCGAACGTCTGCGCGACGCGACCGGCCTGAGCACGCATCTGCTGATCCGCGACGGGCGCGACGTGGTGTTCGTCGCCAAGGCGCAAACGCGCGAGCCGATGTTCAGCTCGGTGAAGGTGCATGTGGGCACGCGTCTGCCCGCGCACGCCACGGTGCACGGCCAGGTGCTGATGGGCGATCTCTCGCTCACGGAACTGCGCGCGCTCTATCCCGAGAAGCAACTCGAACGCTATACGGACCGCACGCCTGCCACGGTCGCCGACCTCTACGCGCGCGTGCGCGAATTCGCGGAGCAGGGTTATGCGCTCAGCGAGGCGTCGTTCGAAACGGGGATTTCGGTGGTGAGCGCGCCCGTGCGCGACCAGTCGGGCCGCATCGTCGCGGCGCTCACGGCCACGGTGCCGCGCTCCGATATCGGCAGCGAAGCCGAACGCGCGCCGCTCGTCACGGCGGTGTGCGCGGCGGCGCTGGATTTGTCGGCGCGTCTGAATTACCGGCCGTTGCCCGGCGATCCCACGGCGGCGCAGGCCGCGCATGGCGGCAGCGTGCACGCGAGCTGAGTCCGCTTCGCCAGCCTGAATAAAAAAAGCGCGCCGCATTACGCGGCGCGCTTTTTTGTTGCTGTGCGATCAGAACGAGTGATGGATGCCCGTGAGCACGATCGTCTGATTGCGTCCGCTCGACACGCCCGCCGTGAAGAACGCCGCTTGCGCCTCGGAATTCGCGTGCTCGTAGAGCGCGTTCACGTAGACCTGCGTGCTCTTCGACAGCGCATAGACGTCGCCGATCATCAACTGCGTCCAGCGGCGGCCCGAGAGCGTCGTGGTGGCCGCGCCGCCGACGATCGAGTTCGCATTCGTGAGCTGATAGTTCGCGCCCGCGTCGTAGCTCTGGAACGTGTCGGAATAGCCGTTCGATTGCAGCTTCGTGCGCGTATACAGGCCGTGCACGAGCACCTTGCCGAACGAATACGACGCGCCGATCCCCATGTTCTCGACCTTGTCGGCGATATAGCTCGCGGCGGCCTGGCCCTGGAACGTGGTGATGCCCGTGGTCGACATCGACACCGAACGGTCATGCTCGTTCGACCACGTCGCGCCGGCCTTGAACGGACCGTTCGCATAACTGATCGAAAAGCCCATCGTGCGGCCGGTCGAAAAGTTCGTGGTGTTGCCGAAGCCGAACATCGCGCCCGCCGTGAAGCCATACCAGTTCGGCGAGCGGTATTTCACCGAATTGTTGTACGGCACGACGCCGGTATCCGCGAGCTGATCGATATTGCCCGGATGGAACGCGTACCAGCTCGCCGCGAGATAGGCGGTGCTGAACGGATCGAGCACGTCGAACGAGAACGGCGTCTGATTGCCGAGCGTGAGCGTGCCGAAGCGATCCGAATTCAGGCCCACGTACGCCTGACGGTTGAACAGCGTGTTGGCCTTCGCCATCGCGCCCGTGTTCGTATAGAAGCCGTTTTCAAGCTGGAAGATCGCCTTCAGGCCGTCGCCCAGATCTTCCTGGCCGCGCAGGCCCCAACGGTCGGGCTGCATGTTGCCCTGTTCCTCCATCCACTTCGAATGTCCGCCCACGTTGCTGACGTAGGCCACACCGGCATCCAGGCTGCCGTATAGCGTGACGCTGCTTTGCGCCCATGCAGACGAGACGGCGCACAGACCCGTCAACCCCGCGGCAATGAAGTGCTTCAACTTTGGACTCCTGATCGTATGACGAATGACCGGTTCCGGCGAAATGGCCATGAAAGCCTGTCCGGAACCGCTAGACCCAACCCCTCGATGCGATGGCGGCTTTGCTTTTCTTTTTTGTCCGTCGTATGTTTCACCTATGGACAAACGTGCTGCCTATGGAAAGTATAGAGACTTGCACGAGACGCCAAAATACTTTTTCGGGAGAGTGATTCCCCTGGGTGGGCAAGCGTGGACAAACCGGTCATCGAGTCCTAAGCACTTGGACCGTAAGCGTTTTGGCAACTACTTCGGCGTCCTCGACGAGCGCGTTGCCGATCTTTTGAAGAGACGCTCGGTGTTTTCCCCAGGAGCGCCGGATTTTTATTTTGTCCTCCGCGCCAGACTCCTATAATGACCATACATAAACTACTGTTCCGCTTATGGAACACGGTTGCTTCAGGAAAGGTGAGAAATGGCTGAACAATGGCGCTGTGCCGGGCATGCCGGCGATCTGACCGAAGACGCGCCGATCGAGTACAAGCTCGACGGCACCGAAATCGGCATCTACAAGGTGGGCGACGAGGTCTACGCGCTCGAGAACGTCTGCCCGCACGCGTACGCGCTGCTGACGCAAGGTTTCGTCGACGAAGGCACGGTGGAATGTCCGCTGCACGAAGCGGTGTTCGACATCAAGAGCGGCGAGTGCATCAAAGGCCCGGGCGGCCGCGCGCTGAAGCAATACGCCGTGCGTCTCGCCGGTGAAGAAATCCAGATCAAGGTGGAATGACATGCGTGAAGTCCCTGTGAATTTCAATCCGATGCTCAAGCCGTGGGTGGCGCCGCAACCCAACAACGTCGCCGGTAAAGGCGTGATCGAGCAGCCGGGCCAGAGCGAAAACATGATCTGGCAAAACCGCAAGGCCGAGCCGACGCAATACGAAAACGACTTCGGCGACGCGCTCGAACAAGTGTTCGAAGCGGGCGCGACCGAACTCGACGACGTGGTCGCCGGTTTGAACCGCATCGGCTTGCGCACGCCGGAAGGCGCGGCCTGGAACGCGGAGCGCCTCGCCGCCGAATTCCGTCTGCTCGCCGAATAAGCGCGCGTCGGGCCAACAAGAATACGGAGTCTTCATCATGACGTCCCCCACGACAGACACCCCGGCGAGCGCCGACCCGATCCGCGCCTATCTCGACCGCGGCATCAAGAACTACTGGTATCCCGTCGCGCCGAGCTGGCAAGTCGGCAGCGCGCCCATCGGCATCACGCGCCTTGGCGAACAGATCGTGCTGTGGCGCGATCAGGACGGCCAGGTCCACGCGCTCGAAGACCGCTGCCCGCACCGCGGCGCGCGTCTCTCGCTCGGCTGGAATCTGGGCAATCGCGTGGCGTGCTGGTATCACGGCATCGAAGTCGACGGCAGCGGCACCGTGCAGAGCGTGCCGGCCGTGTCGGCGTGCCCGCTCGAAGGCCAGAAGTGCGTGAAGTCGTATCCCGCGCAAGAGCATGCGGGCGCGGTGTTCCTGTGGTTCGGCGATGAAGCGCACAAGGAACCCGCGCCGCTGCAACTGCCGGAAGAACTCGTGGGCGAGGAGTACGCGAGCTTCCTGTGCATGTCGAACTGGAAGTGCAATTACCAGTACGCGATCGACAACGTCATGGACCCGATGCACGGCGCGTATCTGCACGCGACGTCGCACTCGATGGCCGAAGGCGACAAGCAGGCCGACATGCGCGTGCGTAAAACCGACTCGGGCCTCGTGTTCGAAAAGGTCGGCCAGCGCGACGTCAACTTTGACTGGGTCGAACTCGGCGAAACCGGCTGCCTGTGGATGCGTCTGGAAATTCCGTACAAGAAGAAGTTCGGCCCCGGCGGCAACTTCGGCATCATCGGCTTCGCGGTGCCCGTCGACGCGGACAACTGCCAGGTCTACTTCTGGCGCACGCGCAAGGTGCAGGGCTGGCAGCGCGACGCATGGCGCTTCATGTACCGCAACCGCCTCGAAGGTCTGCATTGGGCCGTGCTCGAGCAAGACCGTTACGTGCTCGAAAGCATGGCGCCGAATGCACGCGATCAGGAATTCCTCTATCAGCACGACGTCGGCATGACGCGCGTGCGCCGCATGCTGCGTCAGCGCGCGCAACAGCATTTCGCCGATCTCGACGCGTTCCGCGCGCAGCAAGGCGCGCAAGCGCAAGCCGAGAGCCACAGCCATGCGTGAGTCCGCTGCATCGGCACAAGGCGCGGTGCAAGGCGCGATGCAAGGCGCGCTCGCAGGCCGTCGCGTGATCGTCACGGGCGGCGCGCGCGGACTTGGCGCCGACTTCGTCACGACGCTCGCGGCAGCCGGTGCGCGCGTCGTGTTCGGCGACGTGCTGCACGAAGCGGGCGAGGCGCTCGCGCAATCGCTCGCGGCGCAAGGTCACGACGTGGCGTTCGCGGCGCTCGATCTCGCGCAGCCCGACAGCATCGCGGCCTTTGTCGAACACGCGGCGCAACGCATGGGCGGCATCGACGCGCTCATCAACAACGCGGCCATCACCAACTCGGGCGGCAAGTTCGCGCATGAGATCAGCGTGCCGACGTGGGACGCCGTGATGGACGTGAACGTGCGCGGCACCTGGCTCATGTGCACGGCGGCGCAGCCTTTCCTGGCCGATTCGGGCCGTGGCGCGATCGTCAACATCGCCTCGGACACCGCGCTGTGGGGCGCGCCCAAACTGCTCGCCTATGTGGCCAGCAAGGGCGCCGTGATCGCGATGACGCATTCGCTCGCGCGCGAGTTCGGCGCGCAGGGCATCACCGTCAACGCCATCGCGCCGGGGCTCACGGAAGTGGAAGCCACCGCTTACGTGCCGCCCGAGCGCCACGCGTTCTACCTCGACGGCCGCGCGCTGCAACGCGCCCAGGTGCCCGAGGACGTGACCGGCCCCGTGCTGTTTCTGCTGACCGACGCCGCGCGCTTCGTGACCGGGCAATTGCTGCCCGTGAACGGCGGCTTCGTGATGAATTGATGTCGACGAATGGACTATCCGTTCGCGAGAACGTTTGAAAGAACCCAAGGAGAAAACGATGGCCGATGCCGATCTCGAACGCAAGTCGTGGGACCGTCCCGCCGAAGCGAGCTTTGAAGACTGGATGAACAGCCGCGTCGCGCGCTATGAAACGCGCCGCTACGACTGGGACGCACTGAAGTTCCAGGCCGACTACGACCCGAAGTACCGCCGCGCGCAAATGCGCTACGTGGGCACGGGCGGCACCGGCGTGGCGAAGGACAGCAACACCGTGCCGTCGGGCGGCTTCACGTTCTCGACGATGGTGATTCCGGCCGGCAACATCGGCCCGAGCCACATCCATATCGACGTCGAAGAAATCTTCTTCGTGCTGCGCGGCAAGATGAAAGTGATCTGCGAGAAGGACGGCGAAACGTGGGAAGCCGTGCTCGGCGAGCGCGATCTGATCTCGGTGCCGCCGGGCGTGTATCGCACGGAAATCAACATCGGCGAAGAAGACGCGCTGATGTGCGTGATGCTCG
This sequence comes from Paraburkholderia sp. Ac-20347, assembly GCF_017104805.1. NCBI lineage: Bacteria > Pseudomonadati > Pseudomonadota > Betaproteobacteria > Burkholderiales > Burkholderiaceae > Paraburkholderia > Paraburkholderia sp. Ac-20347. The sequence goes on from NZ_JAAGPN010000083.1 coordinate 9,908, forward strand.
GTTCGTCCAAGCCGATCACGCCGACGTATCCGCCCGATTCGCCGCTCGCGAAGATCAAGCGCGAACAGAAGTAAGACCGTCATTCATCTGAACACCCGACGAAGTTGCACACGAACACCGAAGCCATGAACGACGCGATGCTCTCCGACGCCTCATCAGCCGCCACGCTTGACACGCTCGATACGCGGCTCGCGCGCTTTGCGCCGCGCCACGTGCAAGCGGGCGAGGCCGTCGTGAGCTATCGCAAAGCGCCGGGCAATGAAGACGGCAACGAGGCGCTGCCGCTCGTCCTGCTGCATGGCATCGGTTCGGGCGCGGCTTCGTGGGTGCAGCAGATGGAAACGCTCGGCGCGAGCCGTCGCGTGATCGCCTGGGACGCGCCCGGTTATGGCGCGTCCACGCCGGTCGCGAGCGCTTCGCCGCTCGCCGCCGATTACGCGCGCGTGCTGGCGGACTGGCTCGACGCGCTCGATATTCAACGCTGCGTGCTGGTCGGCCATTCGCTCGGCGCGATCATCGCCGGCGCATTCACGGCCGCGCATCCGCAGCGCGTGAGCGGTCTGCTGCTGATTTCTCCTGCGGCCGGTTATGGCGCGGCGGACCCGCAAGTGCGCGCCGACAAGCGCGACGCGCGTCTGGCCATGCTCGCCGAACTCGGTCCGCAAGGTCTCGCCGAAAAGCGCAGCGCCAACATGCTGTCCGCGCATGCAGACGACGCGTCGCGCGTGTGGGTGCGCTGGAACATGGCGCGCGTGATTCCGCACGGTTACGCGCAGGCCACGCATCTGCTCGCGAACGCCGACCTCGCCGCCGACCTTGCGCGCTGCGTGAACCGCGTGCCGATGGCCGTGGCCGTCGGCGCCGACGACACCATCACGCCGCCGCAAGCTTGCGAACGTCTCGCGCAAGTCGCGCAGGCGCCGTTTCAGATCGTGCCGCACGCGGGCCACGCGGGCTACATCGAGCAACCGGCTGCATATAGCGCACTGCTCGACGCCTTTTGCCGCGCACATTAAGGAACCCTTAAAGAATGACACCCGACCTCGCCAGCGCGTCCCCCGACGCCGACGAAGACCGCAACGACACCAGCTATCGCGTGCCGGGGCTGGAACGGGGGCTGCGCATTCTCACCGAATTCTCGCCGCGCGAGCCGGTGCTCGATGCGCCCGAACTGTCGCGCCGCCTCGGCATTCCGCGCACGACCGTGTTCCGTCTGTTGCAGACGCTCGAATCGCTCGGCTTTCTCGAACGCGCCGACCGCGACCGCAATTACCGCCTCGGCGTGGCCGTGCTGCGCCTCGGCTTCGAATATCTGAGCTCGCTCGAACTGACCGACCTCGGCCTGCCGCTGATCGAAGCGCTGCGCGACGCCACCGGCCTCACGACGCACATCGTGATTCGCGACGGACGCGACATCGTGTTCGTCGCGAAGGCGCAAAGCCACGCGCCGATCTTCAGCTCGGTGAAGGTGAACGTGGGCACGCGTCTGCCCGCGCACGCCACCACGCACGGCCAGGTGCTGATGGGCGATCTCACGCTCGACGAACTGCGCGCGCTCTATCCGGAGCCGGCGCTCGAACGCTTCACGCCCTCGACGCCGGACACGGTCGAAGAACTCTTCGCGCGCATTCGCGAAGACGCCGAGCGCGGCTATGCCGTGAGCGAATCGTCGTTCGAGCGCGGCATTTCGGTGGTGTCGGCGCCCGTGCGCAACGACACGGGCCGCATCGCCGCCGTGGTGACGACCACCATTCCGCGTCCGGGCATCGACACCTCGCTGCTCGACGGCGGCCTGATCGACAAGGTGCGTCACGCAGCCGATGAACTGTCGAAGCGCCTCAATTACCGCGGTCAATCTTCGCAGGCCGCGGGCAGCAAGAAAACGTCGTACATGAAGGCACTGGGGATCAAATGATTCAACTCGATTTGCGCGGCCAGGTCGCGGTGGTCACGGGCGGTTCGTCCGGCATCGGCCTCGCCACCGCCGAACTCTTTTTGCAGGCGGGCGCCTCGGTCGCGATCTGCGGCCGTGACAGCGACCGCCTCGCACGCGCCGAACGCGAACTGCGCGAGCGTCATCCGCAGGCGCAACTGCTGGCCGCGCGTTGCGACGTGCTCGACGCAACCGATGTGGCCGCTTTCGCGAGCGCCGTCGAACAGCGCTTCGGCCGCGCCGACATGCTTGTGAACAACGCGGGCCAGGGCCGCGTTTCCACCTTCGCCGACACCACCGACGAAGCGTGGCGCGAAGAGCTGGACCTCAAGTATTTCAGCATCATCCGCCCCACGCGCGCATTCTTGCCGATGCTGAAAAGCACCGCAAAACAAGGGCAAAACGCGTCGATCGTCTGCGTGAACTCGCTGCTCGCGCTGCAGCCCGAGCCACATATGGTCGCGACGTCGTCGGCGCGCGCGGGCGTGCTCAGCCTCATCAAGTCGCTCGCGGTCGAACTCGCGCCCGAGCACATCCGCGTGAACTCGATCCTGATCGGCATCGTCGAGTCGGGCCAGTGGCGCCGCCGCTATGACAACGACGCCGCCGCGCAGGCCGCCGGTCAAAGCTGGCAGGACTGGACCGGCGAACTCGCCCGCAAGAAGCACATTCCGCTCGGCCGCTTCGGTTTGCCCGAAGAAGCCGCGCAAGCCCTGTTTTATCTGGCCACGTCCCTGTCGTCCTATACGACGGGCAGTCATATCGATGTATCTGGAGGCGTAGCACGTCATGTCTAATAAAACCACCGTCGGCGAACTGATCGCCGCCTTCCTCGAACAATGCGGCGTTCAAACCGCGTTCGGCGTGATTTCGATTCACAACATGCCGATCCTCGACGCCATCGGCGTGCGCGGCAACATCCGCTATGTGGGCGCGCGCGGCGAAGCGGGTGCGGTCAACATGGCCGACGGCCTCGCGCGCGTCTCGGGCGGCCTCGGCGTGGCGTTCACGAGCACGGGCACGGCGGCGGGCAACGCAGCGGGCGCGATGGTCGAAGCCCTCACGGCAGGCACGGCGCTGCTGCACATCACCGGCCAGATCGAAACCGAATATCTCGATCAGGACCTCGCGTACATCCACGAAGCGCCCGATCAACTGTCGATGCTCTCGTCGATCTCGAAGGCCGCGTTCCGCGTGCGTTCGGTCGAAACCGCGCTGCCGACGATCCGCGAAGCCGTGCGCGTCGCGCAGACCGCGCCGAGCGGTCCGGTCAGCGTCGAGATCCCCATCGACATTCAGGCCGCGCTGACCGAGTGGCCCGCCGATCTGGCCGCGCCGCATCTCACGACGCTCACGCACGACGAAGCGCGCGTCGAACAACTCGCGAACGCGCTCACGAAGGCGAAGCGTCCGCTGCTGTGGCTCGGCGGCGGCACGCGCCACGCGCGCGGCGCGGTCGAACGTCTGGTGGCGCTGGGCTTCGGCGTGGTGACGAGCGTGCAGGGCCGTGGCGTGCTGCCCGAAGATCATCCGGCGACGCTCGGCGCGTTCAACGTGAGCGGCTCCGTCGAGCGCTTCTACAAGACCTGCGATGCGATGCTGGTGGTTGGCTCGCGTCTGCGCGGCAACGAAACGCTCAAGTACAAGCTCGGTCTGCCGCAGCCGCTCTATCGTATCGACGCCGACGCGCTCGCCGATAACCGCGGCTATCGCAACGAACTCTTCGTGCACGGCGACGCCGCGCGCGTGCTCGACGCACTCGCCACGCGCCTCGAAGGCAAGCTCAAGGTCGATCCGCAATTCGCCGCCGATCTCGCGGCCGCGCGCGAAACGGCCGTGAGCGAAACGGCCAAGGGTCTCGGCCCGTATCGCCGCCTCGTGGAAGCGCTGCAACGCGCCGTGGGCCGAGACTACAACTGGGTGCGCGACGTCACGATCTCGAACAGCACGTGGGGCAACCGCCTGCTGAAGATCTTCACGCCGCGCGCGGGCGTGCATGCGCTGGGCGGCGGCATCGGCCAGGGCATGCAGATGGCGATCGGCGCGGCGCTCGCGAATGCGGCCGCGAAGACGGTCTGCCTCGTCGGCGACGGCGGCCTGATGGTGAACGTCGGCGAACTCGCGACGGCCGTGCAGGAAAAGGCCAACGTCATGATCGTGCTGATGAACGACCAGTGCTACGGCGTGATCCGCAACATTCAGGACGCGCAGTACGGCGGCCGCCGCATGTTCGTCGATCTGCACCAGCCGGAATTCTCGCAGTTCTGCGCGAGCCTGGGCCTCAAGCACTTCCGCCTCTCGTCGCTCGACAACGCCGACGACGTGATCCGCGAAGGCATCGCGTTCGACGGCCCCGTGCTGCTCGAAGTCGACATGAAGTCGGTCGGCAGCTTCGAAGCCGTGTTCGCCGGCCCGCCGGTGCGCAAGGAGGAGCCGCAACATGCTTAACGGTCATGGCGGCCACGCCGCTCACGCGCCCATCGACATCGCGATGATCGGTTTCGGCGCGATCGGTCAGACCGTCTATCGCGCGGTCGCCGCCGATCCGCTCGTGCACGTCTCGCACGTGATCGTGCCCGAGCATCATGCCGACGCCGTGCGCGCCCAGGTGGACGGCGCGGTGGAAGTGGTGTCGTCGGTGGACCGTCTGTCGACCAAGCCGCATTTCGCGCTCGAATGCGCGGGTCACGCCGCGCTGCTCGATCACGTCGTGCCGCTGCTGCAAAGCGGCACCGATTGCGCGGTGGCGTCGATCGGCGCGCTGTCCGACGTCGATCTGCTCGAACGTCTGTCGCTCGCGGCGGACGAAGGCGACGCGACGGTCACGCTGCTGTCGGGCGCGATCGGCGGCATCGACGCGCTCTCGGCGGCCAAGCTCGGCGGCCTCGACGAGGTGCTGTACACGGGCCGCAAGCCGCCGCTCGGCTGGCTCGACACGCCGGCGGAAAAGGTCTGCGATCTGCGTACGCTCACGAAAGAGCAGGTGATCTTCGAAGGCAGCGCGCGCGAAGCGGCGCGGCTCTTTCCGAAGAACGCCAACGTGGCGGCGACCATCGCGCTCGCGGGCCTCGGCCTCGACCACACGACGGTGCGCCTGATCGCCGATCCGGCGGTCGAGCGCAACGTGCATCGCATCGTGGCGCGCGGCGTGTTCGGCGAGATGTCGCTGGAAATGAGCGGCAAGCCGCTGCCCGACAATCCGAAAACCTCGGCGCTCACGGCGTACAGCGCGATTCGCGCGCTGCGCAACCGTGCCGCGCGTTGCGTGATCTGATGACGCGCCTCGCGCACAAGCTGTGATGGAAGGCGATACATGTGCAGATGCACAGGTATCGCCCGCAATGAAACAAAGAGACCTCTGACATGACTCCCTTCGATACGAGCCTCGTTCCCAACGGCGACATTTTCGTCGGCGGCGAATGGCGCCAGGGCCGCGCCGCGCCCTTCGCGAGCCTTTACCCGGCCGACCAGTCGCTCAACATGGAGGTCTCGACGGCGAGCGCCGAAGACGCCGCCGAAGCCGTGGAAAAAGCGCACGCCGCGTGGAAGCAGGGCGCGTGGTCGGGCATGAAGCCGCATCTGCGCGCGCTCGTGCTGTACCGCATCGCCGACCTCATCATGCAGCGCCACGAAGCGCTCGCGCAGTTGCAGCGCCGCGACAACGGCAAGCCGATCGGCGAGACGCGCGTGCTGGTGGCGAGCGCCGCGAACACGTTCCGCTATTTCGCGGCCTGCCTCGAAACGCTCGACGAGGAAGTCACGCCTTCGCGCGGCGACTATCTGACGATGAGCGTGTACGAACCGATTGGCGTGGTCGCCGCGATCACGCCGTGGAATTCGCCGATCGCCTCCGACGCGCAGAAGCTCGCGCCCGCGCTCGCAGGCGGCAACGCCGTGGTGCTCAAGCCCGCCGAAGTCACGCCGCTGATCTCGCTCGCGCTCGCGCGCATCTGCGAGGAGGCCGGCGTGCCGAAGGGCATTCTGAGCGTGCTGCCGGGCAAGGGCTCGGTGATCGGCGACGTGCTGGTGCGCCATCCGCTCGTGCGCAAGGTCTCGTTCACGGGCGGCACCGAAGTGGGCCGCGGCATCGCGCGCATCGCGGCGGACAAGCTCATGCCGGTGTCGCTCGAACTGGGCGGCAAGTCGCCGACCATCGTGTTCGAGGATGCCGACATCGATCACGCGATTAATGGCGTGCTATACGGGATCTTCAGTTCGTCGGGCGAGGCGTGTATCGCGGGTTCGCGTCTGTTCGTGCAGCGCTCGATTTACGACACGTTCATGAAGCGCCTCGTGGCGGCCGCACGCGAATTGCGCGTGGGCGATCCGTCGAACGAGAAGACGCAGATGGGTCCGCTGATCACGCCGAAGCATCGCGAATCGGTCGAACGCTACGTGGCGATCGGGCTGGAGGAAGGCGGCCGCCTGCTGTGCGGCGGCGAGCGTCCGGTCGGCGACGGCCGCGAACAGGGCTGCTTCTATCAGCCGACGATTCTCGAAGGTCTGACCAATAGCGCGCGCATCTGCCAGGAAGAGATTTTCGGACCGGTGCTGGTGGCGATGCCCTTCGACGACGAAGCGGCGCTCATCGAAGAAGCCAACGACAGCGTGTTCGGTCTCGCCGCCGGCATCTGGACGCGCGACTACAAACGCGCCTGGCGCGTGGCGCGCAAGATCGAGGCGGGCACCGTCTGGATCAATACGTACAAGCTGTTTTCGATTTCCACGCCGTTCTCGGGCTGGAAGGAAAGCGGCATGGGCCGCGAAAAAGGGCGGCTCGGCATTCGCGAATACATGCAGCAAAAGAGCCTTTACTGGGGCTTGAATGACGCGCCGCTGCCTTGGGCCAACGCCTGAGCGCGCGCAACGGAGCAATGAACATGACGATTCTCGGCATCGAACAGATTACTTACGGCGTGACGGATCTCGCCACCTGCCGCCGCTTTTTCGCGGACTGGGGCCTGAAGGAAACCGCGCACGACGAAACGCGCGCGCGCTTCGAAACGCTCAACGGCTGTACCGTGCTGGCCGTGGATGCGAACGACGCGTCGCTGCCCGCCGCCTTCGAGGAAGGCCCGACGCTGCGCGAAGTGGTGTGGGGCGTGGCGACGCGCGAAGAACTCGACGCGCTGCGCGAACGCCTCAAGGGCCAGCCCGGCTTTTACAGCGATGAAAACGGCGTTGGGTGTTTCGACCCGGCCGGCATGGCGATTCGCGTGGAAGTGACGCGCAAGCGCGAACTCGACGTCGCCGGTTCGCCGTCGAACGTCTGGGGCCAGACGCTGCGCGTGGATACGCCGTCGCCGGTCTACGAACGCGCGGAGCCGGTGGAAGTCGGCCACGTGGTGTTCTTCACGAACTGCCTCGCCGAGCAGGAAGCGTTCTATCACGAGCTGCTCGGCTTCGAGACCTCGGACCGCTACCCGAATCGCGGCGCGTTCATGCGCTGCGCGCCGCACGGCGGCCACCACGATCTGTTCCTGCTCGCGCTGCCGGACGGCAAGAAGGGCCTGAATCACGTGGCGTTCACGGTGCGCGACATTCACGAAGTGTTCGGCGGCGGCCTGCATATCAGCCGCTGCGGCTGGACCACGCAACTCGGCCCGGGCCGCCATCCGGTGTCGTCGGCGTACTTCTGGTACTTCAAGAATCCGGCCGGTGGTCTGATCGAGTATTACGCCGACGAAGACGTGCTGACGCCCGACTGGGAGCCGCGTGACTTCGAACCGGGCCCGACCGTGTTCGCCGAATGGGCCATCGACGGCGGTCTCGACGGCAATACGCGCCGCCAGAAGAACGCCGAAGCGCCGAAGGGCAAGTTCATGACGGAGCGGAAGTCATGAGCGACGCCATCGAATCCGGCGCACACGCCGCGCCGCGCACGGTCGTCGTGATCGGCGGCGGCCAGGCCGCGGGCTGGGTCGTCAAGACGCTGCGCAAGGAAGGTTTTGCGGGCCGTCTCGTGATGATCGCCGACGAAACGCATCTGCCTTACGAGCGTCCGCCGCTGTCGAAAGCGGTGCTCGCGGGCGAGGCCGATATCGAAACGGTGCGCATCGCGAAGCCCGATGAATTCGCGGCGCTCGACATCGAAGCGTGGCAACCGGACTGCGCGAGCGCGATCGATCGCACGGCGCATACGGTCACGACGCGCTCGGGCCGCACGGTGAAGTACGACAAGCTCGTGATCGCCACGGGCGGCGCGGCGCGCAAGCTGCCCGCGAGCGTGGCGAAGAGCGCGCACGTGACCTATCTGCGCACGCTCGACGAAGCGATGGCGCTGGGCGAACGCCTGCGCCGCAGCGAACGCGTGCTGGTGGTGGGCGGCGGCTGGATCGGCCTCGAAGTCGCGGCGACGGCGCGCAAGCTCGGCGTGGCGGCGACGGTGATCGAAGGCGCGCCGCGTCTGTGCGCGCGTTCGCTGCCCAATGAAGTGTCGGACTTCCTGCTCGAACTGCATCGCGCGAACGGCGTGGATGTGCGCCTGAACGCGGCGCTCGTCTCACTCGACGACAACGCCGACGGCGGCGTGCGCGCGACCTTCGCGGACGGCAGCACGCTCGACGCCGACTTCGCGGTGGCCGGCATCGGCCTCGCACCGCATACGGCGCTCGCGGAAGCGGCGGGCATCGCGGTGCAGGACGGTATCGTCGTCGATGAATTCGGACAAAGTTCGGATTCCGATGTATTTGCGTGCGGCGACGTCGCGAATCATCCGAACGCGTGGCTCAAGCGCCGCGTGCGTCTGGAGTCGTGGGCCAATGCGCAGAATCAGGCGATTGCGGCGGCCAAGGCCGTGCTCGGCGTGAAGGAAGCGTACGCGGAAATTCCGTGGTTCTGGTCCGATCAGTACGACGTGAACCTGCAGATTCTGGGCGATTTGCCGCCTGGTGTCGCGCCGGTTCTGCGCGGCAATCTCGCGGAAAAACGCGCGACGCTGTTCTTCGTCGAAGACGGCCATCTGCGCGGCGTCATCGCGATCAATTCGGCGCGCGATCTCAAGCTCGCGCGCAAGTGGATGAATCAGGGCCGCGCGGTGGACGTCGCGGCGCTTGTCGACACCAGCAAGGCTCTCGCCTGACGCGCTCGCCACTACACAACCGACCTCACATACGGGATGGGATCACAGGCATGAGAACCCTCGACACTACACTCGGCCATCGCGGCGGCACCGCGGTCGGCGAGTCCATCACGCGCGGTTCGATCATCGCGCGGCTCGAACGCATGCCGGCCAACGCCATGCAGGTGCGCGCGCGGATCCTGATCGGCCTCGCCACGTTCTTCGACGGCTTCGACGTGATCGCCATCGCCACGACGCTGCCGATCCTGATCCAGAAGTGGCACCTCACGCCGTGGGAAATCGGCTTTCTGATCGCCTCGGGTTCGGTCGGGCAGCTGTTCGGCGCGTTCCTGTTTCCGTGGCTCGCGGAGCGTCACGGCCGCGTGCGCGCGATTGCCTGGAGTTCGGGCATCATCGGCGTGACCAGCATTGCCTGCGGTTTTGCGCCGAGCTTCGCGGTTTTCGCGGCGCTGCGCGTGATTCAGGGCTTCGGGCTCGGCGGCGAACTGCCCGTGGCGGCGACGTATATCAACGAGGTCAGCCGCGCGCATGGCCGTGGACGCTTCGTTCTCCTCTACGAGATCGTGTTCCCGATCGGCCTGCTCGCGTCGAACGCGCTGGGCGCGTGGATCGTGCCGCGCTTCGGCTGGCAGGCGATGTACTTCATCGGCGGCATGCCCTTGATTCTGTTCTTCGTGCTGCGCAAGCTCGTGCCGGAATCGCCGCGCTGGCTCGCCGAACGCGAACGTCTGCATGACGCCGACCAGGCCGTGAGCGCCTTCGAGCGCACCGTGAAGGGCCCGCTCGAACCGGTCACGAACGCGGCGGAATTCGACGCACTCGCGAAGCGTCATCCGAAGCGCAGCGTGAAGGACCTGTTCGGTCCGGCGTATCGCAAGCGCACGATCGCGGTGGCGATGCTGTGGATGACCTGCGGCTTCATTCAGTATGGTCTGTCGACGTGGCTGCCGACGATCTATCGCACCGTCTACCACGCACCGCTGCAACTGGCGCTCAATCTCGCGGTGGCCGCTTCGGTGCTCGGCGTGCTGGGTTCGCTCACCTGCGCGCTGCTGGTGGACAAGGTGGGCCGCAAGCCGATCATCAACGTCTCGTTCGTGCTGTGCGGCATCTCGCTGGCGCTGGCCGGGATCTGCCACGCGATGTCGGTGTACGTGGTGGCGTCGTTCTGCGCGCTGGCGCTCGGCCTGCTCGCGAGCGGCTTCATCACGGCTTACGTGTACACGCCGGAACTGTATCCCACCAGCATCCGCGCGCTCGGTTGCGGCGTGGGCGGCGCGTGGCTCAAGATCGCGGCGATCTTCGCGCCGACCATCGTGTCGAAGACGATGATCGGCGGCAATCTCGACGTGGCGTTCTATATCCTCGCGGCCGTGCCGTTTCTCGCGGCGATCGCGGTGCATTTCCTCGGCATCGAGACCAAGGGCAAGGTGCTCGAACAACTGGAGGCGTAAGCATCCGGGCAGCGCGGCGCGCCACGTTGGTGGCGCAGCCGGCTCACGACGCGGTCAGCCAGTCATGGCTCGACCGCGTTTTTCATTTCCGGAGTCGACATATTCCAGATACACGAGGACGTTAATCTGCGATTCAAACTGGGCGATTGCGCACGGACGTGCGGGCCTTGATTCGACGGACGTGCTGACGCGTTGTGCGTAAGCCAAGGGTAAGATACGGCTTTGCGCGATGCACGGCGCGACGAATCAGAATAAGGCCCGGGCACGACCCGGCAAAAGGCGCAAAGGATCCATGGTCAATGTCATTCCCGAATCCGTCGCGGACCTGTCTCGTGCGCGATTCGTCCTGATTCAGGACGGCGCGGCGCGGCTGTATCGCATCACCACGGCGGGAGAATCGGTGCTGGCCGCAGTGCCCTCGGCGGCCGATCCCGTCGCCGCGCTGGGCCGCCTGCGCCACGAATATGGCATTCGCGCGCGGCTCGATCCCGAGTTCGCGCTCCATCCGATTCAATTCGTCGTCCACAATCAGGCGCCGGCGTTGCTGCTGCACGATCCGGGCGGCCGGATGCTCGGCGAGATTGTCGACGAGACGCGCGCCGCGATGCCCGTCGATGCCTTCATTCGCCACGCGGTGAGCATGACGCAATCGCTGGGACTCGCGCATCTTGCCGGGCTCGTGCATGGCGCGTTGCAGCCCGCGAGTTTCATGCTCGACGCGGCGGGCGAACGCGCGTGGCTCACCGGCTTTTCGGGCCAGGCGCGTGCGCCGGAAATCGATAAAGACGTGCTCGAAACCGTGATCGATTACGCGGCTCCGGAAGCGACGGGGCGCATCGACCGCGCCGTGGACGCACGCTCCGATCTCTATTCGCTCGGCTGCATCTTCCACCGCATGCTGACCGGCGAGGTACCGTTTCCGAATCTCACGGCTTCCGAGGCGATGCACGCGCACCTCACGCGGCGGCCGTTCGAAGGCGGGCAGTCGGCCGAACCGCGCGCGCGCGTGCCGGAGCCACTCAAGGCGATCGTGCGGCGGCTGCTGGAGAAAGAGCCCGCGCAACGTTATCAATCGGCCGCGCATCTGGCGAAAGATCTGCTCGACGCCGACGAAGGCACGGCGCGCGCCCACGCCCACGCAAATGCCGACGCATTGATGCGGCAATTGAAGATCCGGCCATCGCTGGGCGCGCCCGAATCGCTCTATGGTCGCCACGTCGAAATCGAGCAGCTGGTCGCGGCCGCGCGCCATGCCGCGCTCGATCGCGGCCCGCCGCTGATGCTCGTCGAAGGGCCGGCGGGTATCGGCAAGACGGCGCTGGTGCAGCACGTGCGCAAGCGCCTCGCGGGCGCGGGCCACGAGTTCGCCGCGGGCAAGTGCGAGCAGGCCGACGGCGCGGCGCCCTACGCGAGCATCGCGCGCGCCTTGCATTCGCTGCTGCGCCATGTGCTCGGTTACGCGCCCGCCGAATTCGAGCGCGTGCAGCGCCGTCTGCGTGACGCACTCGCCGGTGACGCCTCGATCGTCACGGCCGTCTTTCCGGAACTCGCGCGCGTGCTCGGTCAGTTCGAACACCAGCGCGCCGTCTCGCTGCACGCCGAAAAGCCGCGCTTTCTCGACGCGATGTCGAAACTGATGAGCGCGTTCACCGAACCGGGCAAAGCGCTCGTGCTGTTTCTCGACGACCTGCAATGGGCCGATCGCGACACGCTCGAAGTGCTTACGCATCTGATCGGCAAACCCGGCAGCGAACGCGTGCTGTTCATCGCCGCGTTGCGCGACAACGAGATTCGCGCGGATAACCGGCTCGTGCACGCGCTGCGCGACGGCGCGCATTCGCATCGGCTCGTGCTCGAACCGCTGTCGAGCGACGACCTCGAACAACTGATCGAAGCGATGCTGATCGGGCGCGTGCAGCAACTGCGCGAATCCGTCGATCTGATCGGCGCTTATACGGGCGGCAATCCGCTGTTCGCGATTCAGTTCGTGCGCTCGCTCGTCGACGACAGCGTGCTCGAATTCGACGAAGCGCGCGGCGAATGGCATTCGAGCGTGGCGGGCATTGCCGAGCGCGCGAGTTCGTCGAGCCTGATGGAACTGCTCACGGAAAAGATCGACGCGCTTGTGCCGTCGACGCAGGACGTGCTGCGCTCCGTTGCGCTGATCGCGAAGCCGGTGCCGCTGAAAATGCTCGCGGATGCTGTCGGCAGCGATCCCGCGCAACTCGAAGCGTCGTTGCGGCCGGCGATGGATGCGGCGCTGATCATTCTCGACGAAGACCTGTACACCTTCGCGCACGACCGCATTCGCGATGCCGTCTATTACGGCATGAGTCTCGACGCGCGCGAAGCGGGCCATCTGGCCATGGGTCGCCGCCTGCTGGATTGCGCGGAGTATCTCGCGTCGTCGAGCAGTTTGTTCGTGGTGGCGAACCAGTTGAATCTCGCGGCGCGGCTCGTCGCGTCGCCCGAGGAGCGCGAGCGTTTCGCGCGCGTGAATCTCGACGCCGCGCAGCGTGCGATTGGCGCGACCGCGTACGCGTCGGCGATGGCGTATCTGGCCGTGGCGCAAAGCTTCGCGCAGGGCAGCGCGGCGGGCGCGCCGCTCGACGCGCTGATCGCGTTGCGGCTCGGCGAATGCGAGTTTCTGTGCATGGAAGTCGCGGCGGCGGCGCGCCGTCTCGCCGCCGTGCCCAGCGCGCTGCTGCCGCTCGATCATCGCGCGGAACTCGCGCGCTTGCGCGTGGCGATGCACGTCACGATCGACGAGTCGGCGACGGCGCTCGATATCGGCCTTCAATACGTGCGCGACGAAGCGGGCATCGTGCTCGCGCGCACGCCGACCGACGCCGATATCGATCGCGAATTCGCGCGTTTCAAGGCGCTCGACGGCAATCGCAGCGTCGACGAACTGGCGGCGTCGCCGTTGATGAGCGACCGGCGCATTTATATCGCCATGGACGTGCTCACCGATCTCGCGCCCGCCGCGAAATTTCTCAGCCAGCGTCTCGCCGATCTGATGATGCTGCGCATGAGCACGCTGAGTCTCGAACACGGCCATTGCGACGCGTCGTGTTACGCCTACGTCGGCCTGAGCCAGATCGTCGGCGAACGCTATGGCGATTACGACACGGTGCGCCGTTTCGCGGAACTCGCGATGCGCTTGCCGGCCGAGCGCGCGCTGACGAAATTCCAGGGCCGCGTGCAGATGTGCTACGGCGCGATGAGCCTGCCGTGGACGGGTTCCGCCACGCACGCGCGCGAGCATATCGAAGCGTCGATTGCGCTCACGGCAAGGCTCGGCGACGTCACGTATCTGATTTACTCGCGGCGGCATCTCGTCACCAATTATCTGTTTTGCGGCGCGCCGCTTTCGGATGTGCAGAAGGTGGTGGAAGAAGGTTTGCCACTCGCGCGCCAGGCCGGTTTCGCGCTGGTGATCGACGCGTTTATCGCGCAGGCCTGGGTGGTGCAGGCGCTGCGCGGCTTGCCGATCGATATCGGTCTGGGCGCGCCGAGCCGCGATTTCGAACACGTGCTCGACGATTGCCTCACGGGCCGCGTGCATCGTGATATCGCCGCGTTTTCGTTCTGGACGTATCGCTTGCAGGTCGCGTATCTGTTTGCCGACTGGTCGGTCGCGCTGCAGGCGGAACAGGCTGCGGACGCCACGGCCTGGGCGTCGCGCTCGTTCCTCGAAATGCCGGACTTCGTGTTTTACAGCGCGCTGCTGCGCGTGGCGCTGAGCCGCCGCGCGCAAGGCAGCGAACGCGAAGCGCATCTGCAGGCGGCGCGCGCGCGTCTGGCGACGCTCGAACGCTGGTCCGCGCAAAGCCCCGAGAACTTTCTCGGCCGCGCTGCGCTCGTGCGTGCGGAACTGGCGTCGACGGGCGACGATCCGCGCTTCGCGCAGAGCGATTACGAAGAGGCCATTCGTCTCGCCGATCAGGCGCGCATGCTGCAATTGCAGGCGCTGTCGCGCGAACTGGCGGCGCGTTTTTCGGCGCAGCAGCACTGGCATGCGGCGTCGCAGGGTTATCTGCATCAGGCGTGGAGCGCGTATGCGTGCCTCGGCGCGGACACCAAATTGCGCGCGCTCGAAAGCGAATTCCCGACCATGGGACTCGCGAGCGCCGCGCCGAAACAATTCGACTGGACCGCCGCGCAAGGCGCGAATGTGCGTGCGTTCGATACGCAGGTCGTGTTGAAGGCGACGCAGGCCTTGTCGAGTGAAATGTCGCTGGCGAGGCTCATCAACGTGCTGCTCGATACGGCGCTGCAATATGCGGGCGCCGACCGCGCGACGCTGTGCCTGATCGAAGACGGTCAACTCGATATCGTCGCGCACGCCACGTATGACGATGGTGCGGTGACGGTCGAAATCGAACGCGAGCGCGCGTGTGCCGAACGCATTCCCATGTCGATTGCGTACTGGACGCAGCGCACCTGCGAACCAGTCGTGCTCGGCAACGCCATCGACGATGCCAATTTCGGCCGCGACGCCTATATTCTCGCAGTGCGTCCGCGCTCGGCGATGTGCGTGCCGCTCGTCAAACAAGGCTCGCTGTCGGGGCTGCTGTATCTGGAGAATCGGCTGATCGCCGATGTCTTTACGTCGGCGCGTTTGCGCATTCTGGAAATGCTGTCCTCGCAGGCCGCGATCTCGCTGGAAAATGCGAAGCTCTATCACAAGGTGGAGTCCGAGCATCAGAAGCGCGTGGCGGTGGAGCGGCATTTGCGCGAGGCGCAAGGCAAGCTCGAACGCGCGGGACGTTTGTCGGTGATCGGCGAACTGGCCGCGTATATCGTGCATGAAATCAGTCAGCCGATCAGCGCGGTGAGCGCATGTTCGCGCGCGGCGATACGCTGGTTGAATCGCGAGTCGCCCGATATCGACGAAGCCAATTCGATGCTCGAACAGATCGCGCTCGATACGCAGCGCGCGGTGGATATCGTTGCGAGCGTGCGTGCGATGGTCAAGCAGTCGCATCCGAAATCCGAACTCACCGATATCAACGATGCGATTCGCGAAGTGCTGCGTCTGCTCAGCGATCAATTGGCCGATTATCAGATTGCGGTGCGCGGCAATTTCGACACGCGCCTCGACGTCGTGGCCGATCGCACGCTGATCCAGCAGGTGGTGATCAATCTCGTCATGAATGCGCTCGAAGCGCTGCGCGCGGTGAGCGCGCGGCCGCGTCTGATCGATATCGACACCTCGGTCGATGCGAGCGGCGCGTTGCGCGTGACGGTCGCCGATACGGGCCCGGGCATTCCGGGCGATCTGACTGCGACCGTGTTCGATTCGCTGGTGACGTCGAAGAAGTCGGGGATGGGCATGGGGCTGTCGATCTGCAAGTCGATCGTCGAAGCGCATGGCGGCGAGATCGAACTCGTACGCACGGGCGCGAACGGCACGCTGTTCCGCTTCTGCATTCCGCCCGTGGAGCAGGCACTACGGGAATAGCGCGGCGCGCCTGCGTGTTCTGCATTTAAGGCGCACACTGTGCGCTCTGACCACGAGGAGGAGTATCGGCATGATTCGTCTGTCACGCGTCACGCGGGCAATCGGTGTTGCAGGCGCGATGGGAATGCTCGCTGCGGGCGCCGCGCACGCGCAGTCCATCGACGCGCCCAATGCGCAGCAGGTGTTGAGCGCCACGGCATCGGGCGTGCAGATCTACACCTGCGAGTACGGTGCGGATCACACGCTAGGCTGGGTCTTTCAGCAGCCGCGCGCGAAGCTTTACGACGCGCATGGCGCGGCAGTGATCGAACATTCGGCGGGACCGTCGTGGGCTGCGCCGGACGGCAGCCGCATCGAAGGCAAGGTGGTGGCGCAGCAACCGAGCGCGACGCCGGGCAGCGTGCCGCAACTTCTGCTGCAGACGCATTCGACCGGCGCGGCCGGGCTGCTCGCATCCGTGCGCTACGTGCAGCGCATCAACACGGTCGGCGGCGCGAAACCGCCCGCGCCGTGCACGAGCGAGCACGAATCGGGCAGCTCGCCGTACCTCGCGACCTACGTGTTCTACCAGTAAGCGCGCTTACTGGTAGTCCGTGAATCGGGACAGCGGCGTGATGTCGTTCGAGACCGGCGTATAGCCCGGCACGCTGTCCTTGAACTGATTCAGCATGCCGTTATCGACCTTCGAGAGACCGCGCAGTTCGAGCTGCATCAGCACGCGGCTGCCGGTGCTCGGCACGGTCGTCGAACTGGTTTCGTTGGTGTACTTCTCGAACGCGATGCCGAGCGACCAGCAATCTGCGCTGTACTGAAAGCCCAGCAGACCGGCGATCAGACGATGCAGATGCATGTCGTAATTCACGCGCGCGACGCTGGAGAGGTGACGCGTGAGCGGCCACTGTCCCGAGATGATGAACTGGCTGACCGGCTCGTTGTCGACGGACGCATCGGCGCGCGTGTAGCGATACGCCATGTTGATGACCTGGCCCGGCGCGGGCGCCCACGAAAAGCCCGTGCTCGTGTGCGAGAGATAGGACTTCGACTCGTTGTATTCGATCGCCTGCTCGGCCTTGAACGCGCTGCCGATATTGAGCGAGCTGCCTTCGATCACGCCCGTGCGCGTGAGGTCGGTGGTCGAGCCGTCGGTGAGCAGCGTCACGCGCGGCGTCGTGAAGTTGTACTGCTGTGCGAGCACGAAACGCGCGGCTTCCGAGCCCGTTTGCGCATCGATGAAACGCGTCGTGATGGCGGCGGTGACGCGATTGGCGTCGGCGATACGGTCGTTGCCGACGAAGCTGTTCGTCGTGAAGATTTCCGCGAGACCGAAGTCGCTTTCGGCCGTGTCGAAGATCGGCGCGAAATTCTGGTTGCGGTACGGCGTGTAGACGTAGAACAGGCGCGGTTCGAGCGTCTGGATATACGAGCGTCCGAACAGCGTCACGCTGCGCTCGAAGGTCATGCCCGAATCGAGGCTGACCGTCGGCACGTTGACCGAGAAATTACGCGGCTGTCCGGCGATCGGATCGGAGCCGAGCGACGAGAGATCGTAGCTCGCGAAGTGCCACTGCACTTTCGGCGTGATGTACCACGACGGCCGCACGATGGGCAGCGCGACGTAGGGATTGAACACGAAGCGATTGCCCTGCGCCACGTCGCCGCTCGACATCGTGAAGCGCGAGGCGTCGGCTTCCGCGCCGAAGTCGAGACCGTCCACGTTGTAGCGCGCGTATTTCACGTTGAGCTGCGGCTCGCGGTTATAGATCGTGTCGCCCGAATACTGCTGCCAGTGCTGCTCGCGCAGCAGCACGGACCACGGGCCGTTCGCGTAACGCAGCCCCGCTTCCTGATCGTAGAGCGTGGTCGAGCCGAGCAGATACTGGCCCGACGAAGTCAGATCGGTGGTGACGTTCGCATCCGAGACGCGGTTGTAATTCACATACGCCGAAAATCCCGAACCGATATTCCAGTCGTGCTTGATCGCGATGTCGTAGCGCTGCGTGTTCGTCAGCGCGTCGTGCGGCAGGAACAGCGCGGAGAATTCGCCGCTGTAATCGCTGCCCATGTAGCGATAATCGGCCGTCATCAGATCGCCGCGCCGGCTGATGATGCGCGGCGTGAGCGTCAGATCGTAGTTCGGCGCGAGATTGAAATAGATCGGCACCGCCAGATCGAAACCGCCCGTCGAACTGAACGAGAACGTGGGCGGCAGGATGCCGCTGCGGCGGTCGCTCGACAGCGGAAACGAGAGCCACGGGCTCGCGAAGATCGGCAAGCCCTGAAACACCAGCACGGCGTTGTGCGCGATGCCGGTATCGGTGCCGCTGTCCATGTCGAATTGCGAGGCGCGCAGATACCAGGCCGGTTCGCCGCTGCACTGGCAGGTCGTATAGGTGCCGTTGTGCAGCACGGCGCGTTCGTTGTCGACGAGGTCGGCGCGCGTGGCCGTGCCCCAGCCGCCGTTCACCACGAAGTGATAGCGCGGCGTGCTGATATAGCCTTGCTGCGCTTCCACCAGCATGTGCGCGTACGGGCCGAAGAAGCTCACGCCGCCTTGCGTGATGTCGACGTGGCCGTACGCGTCGGCAGTGTCGGTGTCCTCGAAATAATGGAGCGCGTCGCCTTTCACGACCGATTCGTAGCGCCGCAATTCGGCGTTGCCGTGCAGCGCGAGGTCGGTGTCGGCGGTGCTCGTCATCGTATCGCCGAGCGCGGCGGTCGCGCCTTTCTGGCCGCCTTGCAGCGGGTGCTCCTGCAATTGCGGATCGACGCGCAAGGCCCAGTTGTCGCCGAGCGACGCGGGCTGCGCCGCGGCGTCCGAGAGTTGCGCGAACGCGTGGGGCGGCGCGAATCCAGGCACGGCGATCAGCAGGGAAATCAGGGGCTTCAGGCGAAAGCCGCGCATTACGTCACGGATCAAGGCGGGCGAGATAACGAGGGAAGTGAGGAGGATCCGGCGCACGCGTGAGGCGCTCGCGCGCCGGCCCGTGCCCCGGGTCATGGCAGACGGCCGACGGGGCCAGCTATCGCGTGCCGCGTTGTGGCCGGCTCATTGCAGCCACGTCGCGCGGGACAGCGCGGCTTCGTGGTCGGCGGCGCTTTCGAGCGCCTCGACGATGCCGGGAATCTGCTCGCACGGCACTGCGAACGACAGACCGGCCGTCATCGACAGCCGGAAGCGGATCACGAGATGGCGCGTGCCGTCGAGCCGGCCGATCTCGCAGCCGCGCGCGTGCATGACGGTGAACGAAGGCGCGGGCGTCTTCTCGATGCGCTGGATTTTCTCCATCGCATTGGGCAGCGCGACCAGCAGGTCGTTGAACACCGAACGGTGCAGCGCGGCCGTGGCGTTGCCGTCGTGGATCAGCAGGAATTCGCCGTCCGCGCTCAGATCGGCCGAACTGATTTTGCGCAGGACTGCCGTGATGTCCTCAGCCATGCGTGCGCGCTCCCGCCGTTTGCGTGGCGCGCGACGTCGCGCACGAGGTGGCGTATGACGTGGCGTGTTCACGGATCGAGGTAAAGGAAGTGGACATCGCGGGCAGCCTGCATGATTCGATGGCGCCACGATAGACCATCGCGCGCGCGGCCAGGTTACGCGGGGCGTGGTTTTTCTTAATGCATATTTCAGTAAGCTACATGCAGGTTTCGCGGCGCGTCGCGTCATCGTGGCGCAGCTCCGCGCGCAAGGTTGCGCCGTCACGCGGCGCATGGAATGCGGCGCGACGCCATGCGTTAAAACCCAATCCTTACAGCGTTATCCCTCGTAACTTTCACGTAACCGATCGAATATTTCGGCAGGCTAAGCTCGCGCCCGTTCTTGTCTAACTCTGCGGGGCGGAGTGCGACGGCTGCCAGTCAGCGCCGCCGGTGCCGCTCCGACTGGAATTGCGATGCGAGTTTTGCAGCCGGCCTCCCGCGTGGCCGTGGTCCTGTCTCCGGCGCTCGGCGACTCCCTTCTGACGATGATCGTCGTGCGCAATCTGCAGGCGAGCGGCGTGTCCGCCACTGTGTTCGGCACGCATGCGAGCGAACTCGCGGCGTGGTTCCCCGATGTCGATATCCGCCCCGCGCTCACGCGCGAGACCGCGCCCGACGCGCTGGCGTCGTTCGATCGCGTGATCCAGATGCATCCCGACCGGCCGCTCGACGCGCAGGCGCTGCGTCATCCCGACGTCGTGCTGCTCGACTCGACCTGCCGCGCGCGTTCGCCGAAATCGATGGCCGAGCGCCTCATGCAGTTCAGCCGCGACGAACTCGGCCTCGCCACCGCGGGCAAGAGCAATGGCATGGTCGCGCCCGCGCATTTGCAGCATCGCAAGTACCGTAATCGCGTCGCGATTCATCCGACCGCGAGCACGCGCGACAAATGCTGGCTGCCCTCGCGTTTCGTGCGGCTCGCGATGCGGCTGCGCAAGCTCGGTTTCAGTCCGCAATTCATCGTCGCGCCCGAAGAGCGCGAGGCGTGGGCCTATGTCGAGGCATACGGCATCGAGTTGCCGAAGCTCGGCTCGGTCGATACCGTCGCCGCTTTCCTCTACGAATCGGGCTGGTTTATCGGCAACGATTCGGGCATCGGCCATCTCGCCTCGAATCTGCAGGTGCCCACGCTATCGCTATTCATGCGGCGCGGTCTCGCGCGCACGTGGCAGCCGGGCTGGGGCGCGGGACGCGTGGTGGTTGGCCGCTTCCTGCCGACCGGACGCCTGCGCGAACGCTACTGGAAATACACGCTCTCGGTCGCGCGCGTGGCGAAAGCCTTCGAGCAGTTGCGGGAGGCGCTCGCATGAAGACCGTGCCGGATACGAGCCGCCGCGTGGCGGTCATGGCGTCGAACGCGCTGGGCGACACGCTGCTGCTGATGGTGATCGTGCGTAATCTGCAGCGTCACGGCATCACGGTTGCCGTGTTCGGGCGCGCCGCGCACGCGCTGCGCGACTGGTTTCCCGATGTCGACATTCGCCCGCTGCCGGATCAGAAGCAACTGGGCGCGGTGCTCGAAGCGTGGGACGTGGTGCTGCAGATGCATTCGCATCAGCCGGTGCCCGACATCGACGCGCTGCACCCGCACGTGCACTATGTCGAAGCGCTCACGGAGGACGCGCAGAATCGCCCGATGGCGCAGCGTTTCGCGGAGTTTTGCAGCCGCGAATTCGGCGTGCCCGACGTCAGCACGCACAACGACATCGTGTCGCCGCCCGGCTTGCAGCATCGCCGTCACGCGCGCCGCGTGGTGATCCATCCGGAGGCGAGCACGGCCGACAAGCGCTGGCTGCCGCGCCGCTTTCTGCGGCTCGCGCGCCGTCTCGAACGTCAGGGTTATGAGGTGGCGTTCGTGATGTCGCCGGACGAACTGAATCGCTGGATCGGGCCGTTGCTCGGCCGCTTCGCGGTGCACACCTTTGAGAATCTCGACGGCCTCGCGCGCTGGCTTTACGAAAGCGGCTGGTTCATCGGCAACGATTCGGGCGTAGGCCATCTCGCGGCCAATCTCGGCATTCCCACGCTGAGCCTGTTCCGCCGCCGCGCGGTCGCGCAGCGCTGGCGTCCGGCGTGGGGTAACGCGCAAGTGGTGCTGCCGTGGCAATGGGTGCCGACGGGGCGGCTCAAGGAGCGCTTCTGGCGCGAGTCGCTGACCTGTGCGCGTGTGTTGTCCGCGTTTGCGCGGATGGCGAAAAGCGAGGCTTGAATTCAGCGATGGATGCGACGATTGATGCGTACGCATCAATCGTGCAAATTGAATTGAACGCGCGAATTAAACGCAGATTAAACGCGCGATTCAATCGCGCGCATCACGCGAATCAATCGTTCACCGGCACCAGTTCGAGCCGATACCCGACGCCGTAAATCGAGCGCACCATGTCCTGATCGGGACGAATGCCCTGGATCTTGCGGCGCAGATTCTTCACATGTGAATCGATCGTGCGGTCGGCGACCACGCGATGATCGTCGTAGAGCGCGCGCAGCAGATAATCGCGCGCGTAAATGCGCCCCGCGCCCGCATGCAGCAGCGCGAGCAGGCGGAATTCGATCGGCGTGAGATGCAGTTCCTTGCCGTCGAGCCGCGCCGCATGCTGCGTGACGTCGATCGAAAACGGCGAAGGCATGTCGCCCGTCTCTTCCTGCTGCGCGCGCGCGAACAGTTCCGCGCGGCGCAGGATCGCCTTCACGCGCGCCACCACTTCGCGCGGGCTGAACGGCTTGCAGACGTAATCGTCCGCGCCGAGTTCGAGACCCAGCAGACGATCGATTTCATCCACACGCGCGGTGATGATCATCACCGGCACTGGCGAAAACGTGCGCAATTCGCGGCACACTTCGAGTCCGCTGCGGCCGGGCAGCATC
Organism: Paraburkholderia sp. Ac-20347; assembly: GCF_017104805.1. Lineage (NCBI taxonomy): Bacteria > Pseudomonadati > Pseudomonadota > Betaproteobacteria > Burkholderiales > Burkholderiaceae > Paraburkholderia > Paraburkholderia sp. Ac-20347. The sequence continues at coordinate 32,185 of NZ_JAAGPN010000083.1, forward strand.
AGGTCGAGCAGCACCATCGAGGGCGCGTGCTCGCGCACATAAGGCACGACGGCGCGGCCATCCGCGAGGATGTGGGTCGCGAAATCTTCCTTGGCCAGATAGTCGGCGAGCAGGGCCGCGAGCTTGGGTTCGTCTTCGACGATCAGGACGGAAGGCCGTGTGGTCGGTTCGATCATTGTGTGTACAGGCGAGGAAGTTGGACGAGGACGCGCAGGCCGCCGATGGGCGAGCGCGACGCCTCGATGGTTCCGCCGTGGGTCTCCACGATGCGTTTGCAGAGCGCGAGACCGAGGCCCGCGCCGCCGCTTTGCCGGCTGCGCGAAGGGTCGACGCGGAAGAAGCGGTCGAACAGATGCGGCAGTAGCGGGGCGGGCACGGGCGGGAACGAATCCTGGAAGTCGACGTGCACGTGCTCGTCGTCGGCGCTGATCGCCACGACCACGCGGCCGCCGGCATTCGTATAGCGCAGCGCGTTTTCCAGCAGGTTTTTCCAGAGTTGCGTGAGGCGGTACGGGTCGCCCGAGAGCGTGGCGTGGCCGGGACCGGGATCGAATTCGAGCGCGATCTGCTTGGCCGCGAGCCGCTCGCGGAACGCGTCGCACGACGCCTCCACGATCGGCACGAGGTCGAGCGGCACCGTTTCGAACGAGAGCTGGCCGATGTCGGCGAGCGAGAGTTCGTAGAGGTCATCGATCAACTGGCTCAGCATGGCGACTTCGGCCTGCAGCGAGGCGATGGTGGCCGCGTCGGGACGACGCACGCCGTCCTCGATCGCTTCGAGTTCGCCGCGCAGCACCGAAAGCGGCGTGCGCAATTCGTGCGAGACGTCGGCGATGAAATCGCGCCGGTCGCCCTCGGCTTTTTCCAGCGAGGCCGCGAGCCGGTTGAAGTCGTTGGCGAGCATCTGCAGTTCGTCGCTGCCGTTGGCGGGCACGCGCGTGGCGTAGTCGCCGCCCGCGAGCCGGTGCGTGGCCGTGACGATGCGCTTGATCGGCGTGAGCAGCGTGCGCGCGAGCACGATCGAAATGGCCGCGGACAGCAGCGCCGTGAAGCCGACGATGATCCACGTCGCTTGTAACTGGCGGTTCTTGAAGCGCTTCTCGGCCTGGTTGATCAGCGAGATCGGGCTCGCGACGGCCACATAGCCGACGATCTGCCCGTTGAAGCTGAGCGGACGGCGTTCGGCGTCGGGCGGCGCGGGCGGGCCCGAGCTCAGGATGAGCTTCTGGTGCGCGTCGTAGAGCGCGAACGGCGGCCGGTGCGGACGCATGTGATCGTCGAAATCGGGACCGCCGGGCGGCGCGCCATGGCTGTCACGAGTGGCGTCGCCGCGGAAGTCGGCGGGCGGCGGCCAGCCCGGACCGCCAGGACCACCCGCCGCGCCGGGG
>NZ_JAAGPN010000084.1:0-33402 GCF_017104805.1 Paraburkholderia sp. Ac-20347
TCGCGAAGGCGGCGATCGTGGCGGCTACAGCCAGCCGCGCGGCGACGGCTACGGCCGTTCGCGCGAAGGCTTCGGCGGCGGCCGTCGTGACGGCGGCCCGCGTGGCGCGCGTCGCGATAGCTAAGCAACGCTGAAAACGGCACCGGGCGGCGAGTCATCATCGCCCGGCGTCCGCAGCCCCAAAAAAGACCGGTGCTTCGTCACCGGTCTTTTTTTGTCCGCACGCAAGATTTCACGATATGAAAAAATTTTTTGCTCCGTAAAATCTCGTGCTGCGTGGCACAAACCAGGCCATTGCGAGATGGGAAACAGCGTTTCTCATCACGAAATCTGCGCTATAAATCATTGATTTAAATGGACTAAAAATCCTTCAAATTCCCCATTGCCGCCCTGTTGCGGGGCCATCGATTTGCCTAGACTCTTATATAAGAGTTCGCGAAACGAAACGCCTCCGGCCCCACAACGAGACCAGGCTTCGCGAAGTTCACCGGTTTAGTCGTTCCGATCAGCGGTTCATCTATCAGGTCAACAGAAGGAGCCCACCATGTCGACGCGTCAACAGCAAGCCGAGCAACTCCAGCAGCAATGGGACACGGATCCGCGCTGGAAAGGCATCAAGCGCAACTACACGGCCGACGACGTGGTGCGCCTGCGCGGTTCGATCCAGCCCGAGCACACGCTCGCGAAGCAAGGCGCGGAAAAGCTCTGGCAGGGCGTGAACACCGAGCCGTTCATCAACGCGCTGGGCGCCCTCACCGGCAACCAGGCGATGCAGCAGGTCAAGGCCGGCCTCAAGGCGATCTATCTGTCGGGCTGGCAGGTCGCGGGCGACGCCAACCTCGCGGGCGAAATGTATCCGGACCAGTCGCTCTACCCGGCCAACTCGGTGCCGCAAGTGGTCAAGCGCATCAACAACACGCTCACGCGCGCCGACCAGATCCAGTGGTCGGAGGGCAAGAATCCGGGCGACGAAGGCTATACCGACTTCTTCCAGCCGATCGTCGCCGACGCCGAAGCAGGCTTCGGCGGCGTGCTGAACGCGTTCGAACTGATGAAAGCGATGATCGAAGCCGGCGCCGCGGGCGTGCACTTCGAAGACCAGCTCGCCTCGGTCAAGAAGTGCGGCCACATGGGCGGCAAGGTGCTGGTGCCGACGCGCGAAAACGTCGCCAAGCTGACGGCCGCGCGTCTGGCCGCCGACGTCTGCGGCGTGCCGACCGTGCTGCTCGCCCGCACCGACGCCGAAGCCGCCGACCTCGTCACCTCGGATATCGACGACAACGACAAGCCGTTCCTCACCGGCGAACGCACGGTGGAAGGCTTTTTCCGCACCCGCAACGGCCTCGAACAGTCGATCTCGCGCGGCCTCGCCTACGCGCCGTACGCCGACATGATCTGGTGCGAAACGGGCAAACCGGACCTGGCGTTCGCCAAGCAGTTCGCCGAAGCGATCCACAAGGAATTCCCGGGCAAGCTGCTTTCGTACAACTGCTCGCCGTCGTTCAACTGGAAGAAGAATCTCGACGACGCGACGATCGCCAAGTTCCAGCGCGAGCTGGGCGCGATGGGCTACAAGTTCCAGTTCATCACGCTCGCGGGCTTCCACTCGCTGAACTACTCGATGTTCAACCTCGCGCACGGCTATGCGCGTCAGAACATGAGCGCGTTCGTGGAACTGCAGCAGGCCGAGTTCGCAGCGGCCGAGAAGGGCTTCACCGCCGTGAAGCATCAACGCGAAGTGGGCACGGGCTACTTCGACGCCGTGACGCAGACGGTCGAGCGCAACGCGTCGACCACGGCGCTGCACGGTTCGACGGAAGACGAGCAGTTCTTCGATAAAAAGGTGGCGTAAGACCACCGCTGGCGAGGGTTGGGGAGCCCCCGCCCGTTCAGGCGCCGTCCGCACGGCGCGGCGGCCGGCATGTGAACCTTGGCGGGGCATGCCGGCCGCCGCCACCGCCGGACGCGCGCCGGACGCTTTTCACCGATACACGATCACCGATACACGATCACCGGAATCTTCGTATGACTGAGCACACGCTGGGTTTCGCTGCCGATCAGCAGGCTGCCCAGACCGCGACGTCCGTGCGAGGCCATGAAAATCACGTCGCAGCCCCGATTTTCGGCGGCTTCGATAATGCCGAGATACGGCGAAGGATGCACGCTGGTGCAGCTGTCGCACGCCACGCCCACGCTGTGCGCCGCCTCCTCGACTGCCTGCAGATGCGTGCGCGCCTCTCGCTCACTGCGCGTCTGGAAGTCGCCGGGAAGTTCGATGGCGATGTCGCCGGCGATGTTGCCAGGATACGGCGAGTACGGGTACTGCGGCATGCAGGCGTAGGCCGTGACGTGCGCGCCCAGCGTTCGCGCGAGTGCAATCGCGCCGTCGATCGCCTTTTTCGACAGATCCGTGCCGTCGGTCGGAACGAGGATGTGCTTGAACATGACGCCCTCCGTGTTCGTCTGCGCTGCCGGCTTTTTTCCGAACGCTTTTGCCTGGTCATCTGCCGATTGTAGTGCGCTAAAAAACACGCCGCGGCGGGCATGCGGGCATCTCCGCATATCGGAAACACCCACGTCCGGCCGCGCGTCGAGCGAATGTCGCTGGACGGATCGCGTCAGTCCTGACCCCAGTAACCCGGTTGACCGTACGTATGCTTGAGAAAGTCGAGAAAGAGGCGCACGCGCAACGGCAGGTGCCGGCGCTGCGGAAACACGGCATGAATGCCGATGGGCGGCGCGGCGTAGGCGTCGAGCACGCGCGCGAGCCGGCCCGCCGCAATGTCCTCGCCGACTTCCCACCACGAGCGCCACGCGAGACCGTGGCCCGCCAGACACCATTCGTGCAGCACCGCGCCGTCCGAGCACTCCATCGTGCCCGCCACACGGATCTGCACGACCTTGCCGTCCTGCTGGAACGTCCAGCCGCGCTGCTGATTCGCGCTCGCGCCGAACGCAAGGCAGTTGTGGCGCGCGAGATCGGCGAGCGTTTCGGGTTCGCCGCGCCGCGACAGATACGAGGGCGCGGCAACGACGACGCGCCGGTTTTCACCGAGCTTGAGCGAGACCAGCGACGAGTCGGGCAATTCGCCCAGCCGCACGGCGCAGTCGAAGCCTTCGTTGACCAGATCGACGAGCCGGTCCGAGAGATCGAGCGTGATCGTCACGTCCGGATGCGCGACCGTGAAATCGGGCACGAGCGGCGCGACGTGACGCCGTCCAAAACCCGCGGGCGCAGACACGCGCAAATGCCCGCTCGCCTTCACGCCGCCCGCCGAGACGCTCGCCTCGGCGTTCTGCATGTCGTGAATGATGCGCTGGCAGTCCTCGAGAAACGCCGAGCCCTCGAACGTGAGCGTGATGCGCCGCGTGGTGCGCACGAACAGCTTCACGCCGAGGCGCTCCTCGAGCGCGTCGATACGGCGTCCGATGATCGCGGGCGCCACGCCTTCGGCCTGCGCGGCGGCCGAAAGACTGCCCTTCGCGGCGACGATCGCGAAGGTTTCGATCTGCTTGAATCGATCCATCTGGAGAAAAAGGGAGCCGGATTGCGCAGCGCAAATGGCTGCAAAGATTCGAATGGTCGTCAGATTAGGTGGGTAAAAGTAAAAGATCAAGTGATCAATCGCGCCTTTTTCAGCAATCCACCTCATGAATACAATTCACCTCGACCTCTGACGACGGAGTGCAAGGCTATGTCGGCCACAACGACAACTCTTTTTCCCAAGGCGGTGATCTTCGACGCGTACGGCACGCTCTTCGACGTGCATTCCGTCGTCGCCGCCGCCGAGCAGATGTTCCCGGGCCAGGGCGAAGCGCTCTCGCAGCTCTGGCGTCTCAAGCAGATCGAGTACACGCAGTTGCGCACGCTCTCGGACCCCGCCGGCGCGCGCTACAAGCCGTTCTGGGACGTCACGCTCGACGCGCTGCGCTACGCCGCGCGCCGCCTGAATCTCTCGCTGACTGGCGCGGGCGAAAAGCGTCTGATGGACGAATACGCCTGCCTGTCCGCCTTCCCCGACGTTCTGCCGGTGCTGCGCCGCCTGCGCGAAACGCGCGCCGACGGCAGCCGCACGGGTCTCGCGATCCTCTCGAACGGCAATCCGCAGATGCTCGACATCGCGGTCAAGAGCGCGGGCATGAACGGCCTGTTCGATCACGTGCTGTCCGTGGACGCCGTGCGCGCCTACAAGCCCGCCTCCGCCGCGTACGCGCTCGGCACCGCCGCGTTCGACGCGGCGCCGCGCGAGCTGGTCTTCGTGTCGTCGAACGGCTGGGACGCCGCGGGCGCCGGCTGGTTCGGCTACACCACCTTCTGGATCAACCGCCAGCGTCTGCCCGCCGAAGAACTCGGCGTCGCGCCGCACGGCACCGGCGGCGGCATGGCTGAACTGGCCGCCTTCATCGAAACCGCCGCGCCCGCCGAACGAAGCCGCCCCCGCCCCAGCCCGGGCGCATGACGACATCGCGCAGCGAGCACGGATAGCAGCACACACGCATTCACAATCTGACCGACCAAGGAGTTAGCAAATGGCGAACACGTTGCAACTGCCGCAAGGCATGCAGATCACGGCCGAGATCCAACCCGGCTTCGAACAGATCCTCACGCCCGAGGCGCTCGAACTCGTCGCGAAGCTGCACCGCGCCTTCGAACCGCGTCGCCAGGAACTGCTGAAGGCGCGCGTCGAGCGCACGAAGCGTCTCGACGCCGGCGAGCGTCCGGACTTCCTCGCAGAAACGAAGTCGATCCGCGAAGGCGACTGGAAAATCGCCGCGCTGCCGAAGGATCTCGAATGCCGCCGCGTGGAAATCACCGGCCCGGTCGAGCGCAAGATGATCATCAACGCGCTGAATTCGGGCGCGGATTCGTACATGACCGACTTCGAGGATTCGAACGCGCCGAACTGGGACAACCAGATCACCGGCCAGATCAACCTCAAGGACGCGGTGCGCCGCACGATCTCGCTCGAACAGAACGGCAAGTCGTATCAGCTCAACGACAAGACCGCCACGCTGATCGTGCGTCCGCGCGGCTGGCATCTCGACGAAAAGCACGTGACGGTCGACGGCCAGCGCGTCTCGGGCGGCATCTTCGACTTCGCGCTCTATCTGTTCCACAACGCGAAGGAACTGATCTCGCGCGGCAGCGGCCCGTACTTCTATCTGCCGAAGATGGAAAGCCACCTCGAAGCGCGCCTGTGGAACGACATCTTCGTCGCCGCGCAGGAAGGCGTGGGCGTTCCGCGCGGCACGATTCGCGCGACCGTGCTGGTCGAAACGATCCTCGCCGCCTTCGAGATGGACGAAATCCTCTACGAACTGCGCGAACACAGCTCGGGCCTGAACGCCGGCCGCTGGGACTACATCTTCTCGGCGATCAAGAAGTTCAAGAAGGACGCGGACTTCTGCCTCGCGGACCGCTCGCAGATCACGATGACGGTGCCGTTCATGCGCGCCTATGCGCTCGAACTGCTCAAGACCTGCCACAAGCGCAACGCGCCGGCGATCGGCGGCATGAGCGCGCTGATTCCGATCAAGAACGACGCGGCCGCGAACGACAAGGCGATGGGCGGCGTGCGCTCGGACAAGGCGCGCGATGCGGGCGACGGCTACGACGGCGGCTGGGTCGCGCACCCGGGCCTCGTGCCCATCGCGATGGAAGAGTTCGTGAAGGTGCTCGGCGACAAGCCGAACCAGATCGGCAAGCAGCGCCCCGACGTCAACGTGACGAACAAGGATCTGCTCGACTTCCGTCCGGAAGCGCCGATCACCGAAACGGGCCTGCGCAACAACATCAACGTCGGCATCCACTATCTCGGTTCGTGGCTCGCGGGCAATGGCTGCGTGCCGATCCACAACCTGATGGAAGACGCCGCGACCGCCGAAATCTCGCGCTCGCAAGTGTGGCAGTGGATCCGCTCGCCGAAGGGCAAGCTCGACGACGGCCGCAAGGTCACGGCCGAACTCGTGCGCGCACTGATCCCGCAGGAACTGGACAAGGTGAAGGGCGTGGTCGGCGGCGATACGAAGCCGTATGAGCGCGCCGCGCAGATCTTCGAACAGATGTCGACGTCGGAAGATTTCGTCGAATTCCTGACGCTGCCGCTGTACGAGGAAATCTGATCGGCTTCGCTCGTCGCTGGATGCGATGAGCCGATGCGTCGATAAAAAAGGCCCGGCGGATGTGAGTCCGCCGGGCCTTCGTGTTTTCTGCGAGTTTTTCGCGGTGCGCGAGGTCGGCGCCTAGCGCGCGCGCCGATGCTCCACCCAGTCGCCGCTCGTGATCTCGGGACGGCCCGCGACCGCGCCCGGCGCGACCGGATAGTACAGGCAGTCGACGCGCTCGCCCTGCACTTCGAGGCTCACCGCCTTCGAGACGAACAGCCCGTCGACGCCCGGATAAACCTGCTCGATTTCGTCGAGCACGGCCAGCAGCGCATCGTCGATTTCATAGACATCGCCGACTACGCGTGCCTGCTGATCAGCCTGCTTCGCCGCGTCGTCGTGCGTGCCCGCCACCATGCCCGGATACGTGCCGAAGTCGAACAACCGACCCGACAGCGACGTGAGCCCGAGATGACGCGGACGCGCGATCGCATGGCGATCCGCGGCGAGGTTGATGTCGTTGATCTCGCCCGCGCGCAGCGTGCCGTAGACGAACACGTATTTCATGAATTCCGCTCCTTGCTCCTGATATCCGCGTCATTATGCGATAGCCAGAATGTTTGCGCGCGGCGTGGCGGGCGTGCAAAGGCACCATTAAGCGTCGATACGCGTCGATACGCGCCGATCCGTACACGCGCCTACAATGAGGCACTCCGTTGCTCCTGTCAGCGCCAACCCGCACAGATCGGCGCACACCAGCACCCGCATGCCGCCATGACCGCCGACGCCACCACCTTCGACGCCACCCCAGTCAGCGACGCCCTGCCCGCCGCCTTCGCCGAGATCCCGCCCGAGTTCGCGCCGAACCTCGAGCATCCGATCCGCGTACGCTCGCGGCCGATGGCCGCCGGCGTGCGCATTTCGAAGCACACCCATGCGTGGGCGCAGCTCGCCTATGCGTCGCGCGGCGTGCTGCGCATGGCCACGCCCGGCACGACGTGGATGGTGCCGCCGTCGCGCGCGATCTGGGTGCCACCGTACGTCACGCACGAAGTGGCGATCGTCGAGGACGCGTTCCTGCGCACGCTCTATGTCGATCAGTCGGTGATTCCCGCCGGGCTCGACGCGTGCCGCGTGGTCGAAGTCTCGGGCTTGCTGCGCGAATCGATCGCCGCCTTCGACGAACACGGCATCGCCCCGGCGCGCGAGCGTCTGCTCGGTGCGGTCGCGCTCGACGAGATCACACGCTCGGCGCCCTTGCCGCTCGCGGTGCCGATGCCCGAGGAAAAGCGTCTGCGCGCGCTCTGCGAAGCGCTGCTCGCCGATCCGGCCGGTCCGGGCTCGCTCGAATACTGGGCCGCGCACGTGGGCGCCAGCACGCGCACGATCGCGCGGCTTTTCCGGCTGGAACTGGGGGTGAGTTTTTCGCAGTGGCGTCAGCAGGCGATCCTCGCGCGCGCGATTCCGCTGCTGAATCAGGGCAAGCCGATGTCGATCGTCGCGCAGGAACTCGGCTATCAAAGCCAGAGCGCGTTTTCGGCGATGTTCCGGCGCGCGTTCGGCGAAAGCCCGCGCGCCTTTATCGCACGCGGGACCGGCGACCGTGAGCAGGATCTCGACGAAACGCATTCAGCGAACGACGAACCGCTCGAAGCGCCGGGCGATTGACGCAAGATCACACCAGGCGCGTCATGTGCCGGATCGAGCCGAGCCGCGCGAGCCGCGGTCCGGCAACGCGATAACCCATGCGCAGATAAAGCCGCGCCGCCGGGTTATCGACGAACACGCGCAGCTGCAATTCGCGCAGCCCGCGCTCACGCGCCCATTGATGCGAGATGTCGAGCAGGAACGTGCCCGCGCCATTGCCGCGGCAGCCCTCGGCGATCTGCACATCGCGGATGTGCAGCGAATCGCCTTCCTGCGTCACGCGCAGGACGCCGATCGCCTCGCCATCGAGTTCGAGAATGAAATTCTCCGATTCGCGATAGCTCGCGAGGAACAGATCGCCCCGCCAGATCAGATGATGCCGCTGGTAATAGCCGCCCATGTTCCGGCGCGTGAGCGACTCGGCGAACTCGAAGTCGTCCATGGAGGCGTGACGCAGCTGGAAGCGCGACGGAATGTCGTTCGGTGCGAACATGGCAGGCAACGCGGCAATCGCGGAAATTCGAAGTTTCGACAACGCTACGATAACGCGTCGCCTCAGGCAATGGCGTTTTGTCCGTACGCGCAGGAATCGCGCGCAGGAATCGCGCGCAGGAATGCACCGCAGCAGCGCCACACCCGCGCCGCACCAAAGATCGGAAGAGAAAGGGAAACGCCCGGACCGGAATCGGCGGCGCAAAAGAAAAAAGCCCGCTGGAACTTCCAGCGGGCTTTGATTCTGGCGGAGCGGACGGGACTCGAACCCGCGACCCCCGGCGTGACAGGCCGGTATTCTAACCAACTGAACTACCGCTCCAGTGCTGCTCTGACTACACCGGCGGGCGTTGGTTAGCTCCCGCTGGCGGCGTCGCCTTGCTACTTGCTGGCGCCGCAGAAAAACTTTGGCGTCCCCTAGGGGATTCGAACCCCTGTACTCACCGTGAAAGGGTGATGTCCTAGGCCTCTAGACGAAGGGGACAACACAGGCTTGCGCCTTGAACTACACGCTGCACGCTTGCGCGCACAACTCGAATCTGGCGGAGCGGACGGGACTCGAACCCGCGACCCCCGGCGTGACAGGCCGGTATTCTAACCAACTGAACTACCGCTCCAGTACTGCTCTGACTACACCGGCGGGCGTTGGTTAGCTCCCGCTGGCGGCGTCGCCTTGCTACTTGTGGCGCCGCAGAAAAACTTTGGCGTCCCCTAGGGGATTCGAACCCCTGTACTCACCGTGAAAGGGTGATGTCCTAGGCCTCTAGACGAAGGGGACAACACAGGCTTACACCTTATCCTGCTACAACTAAAAAGCCCGCTCACGATTTCTGAACGGGCTTCTATCTGGCGGAGCGGACGGGACTCGAACCCGCGACCCCCGGCGTGACAGGCCGGTATTCTAACCAACTGAACTACCGCTCCAACGCGACAATCACAAATGGGCATTGGTTGACTCCCACCTGCTGCCTCGCCAACCTCGTTGACGACGCTCATCTCTGGCGTCCCCTAGGGGATTCGAACCCCTGTACTCACCGTGAAAGGGTGATGTCCTAGGCCTCTAGACGAAGGGGACATGATCTTTTCAGATAATGCCTGACTACACTTTACAGCTATTCCTGCGAATCACCAGCTTTACTGCGACTGGGAAACAACCTGTTCTGATGGTGGAGGTAAGCGGGATCGAACCGCTGACCTCTTGCATGCCATGCAAGCGCTCTCCCAGCTGAGCTATACCCCCTTGCAGAACAGAAGCGAGATTTTAAACATCAATTTCGCTTTCGTCAAGAGCTTTTTGAATCTTTTTTTCATCGCTTCGGTGTTTCGGAGAAACATCGTTGCTCGATTCAAGCACTCTTTGCGTGAAACTTGCTGCTGTTTCGCGCTCCGTATTCAACGGAGCCCGAATACTACAAGAACTATCGGCAGCGCGCTAGTGCCAGAGCGAAAAAAATTCAAAAAAAGTTCACGCCCCTACTTTTTGCGTGCCGCCGGGAGCCTGCGCAATGCTCACATCAAGCCACTTCAGGCGCCCTTCGCAAGTCCTTGTTCGATACGGCTCACCACGACGTCGCGGCCGAACTGCGTCAGCACGGCGTCGATTGCAGGCGTATGCGTGGTGCCCGCAACGAACAGACGCACCGGCATCGCGAGTTGCGGCATCTTGAGCTTGTGCGTGGCGAGCGTGGCCTTGAACGCGGCCGAGATCGCTTCCTTGGTCCACTCGGCAGCCTTGAGCGCGACAGCGAGATCGGCGAGCGCCGGACGCACGGCGTCGGTGACGTGCTGCGCGAGCGCATCCGCTTCCGGCTGCGGTTCGCGATAGAACATCATCGCGCTTTCAGCGATCTCCTTGATCGTGTTCGCGCGATCCTTGAAGAGCGCGACCACGCCGTCGAGCGCCGGGCCCTTCGCGAGCGCCGCTTCGTCCACGCCGAGCGCCGCGAAGAACGGCTTCGACAGCTCCGCGAGGCGCGCGTTGTCGACTTCCTTCAGGTAGTGGTTGTTGAGCCAATTCAGCTTGTTGTGGTCGTACTGCGCCGGCGACTTGCCCAGATGCTCCAGATCGAACCACTCGACGAACTGCTCGCGCGTGAACACTTCCGCGTCGCCGTGCGACCAGCCGAGGCGCGCGAGATAGTTGAGCACCGCTTCCGGCAGATAACCGGCGTCGCGATAGCCCATCACGCTCATCGCGCCATGGCGCTTGCTCATCTTCTCGCCCTGCTCGTTCAGCACGGTCGGCAGATGCGCGTACACGGGCGGCTCGGCGCCGAGCGCGCGCAGGATGTTGATCTGGCGCGGCGTGTTGTTCACGTGGTCGTCGCCGCGAATCACGTGCGTGATCTTCATGTCGAGGTCATCGACGACCACGCAGAAGTTGTAGGTCGGCGTGCCGTCCGGACGCGCGATCACGAGGTCATCGAGTTCCTCGTTCGAGATTTCCACGCGGCCTTTAACGGCGTCTTCCCACGCGACCACGCCCGTGAGCGGATTACGGAAGCGCAGCACGGGCTGCACGCCTTCGGGCGGCACCGGCAGCACCTTGCCCGGCTCCGGACGCCACGTGCCGTCGTAGCGCGGCTTCTCGCCCGCGGCACGTTGACGTTCGCGCAGCGCGTCGAGTTCTTCCGTCGACATGTAGCACGGGTACACGAGACCCTGCTGCTGCATTTGCGCGAGCACGTCGCGATAGCGGTCCATGCGCTGCATCTGGTAGAACGGGCCTTCGTCGAAATCGAGGCCGAGCCACTCCATGCCTTCGAGGATCGCGTCGACCGATTCGGACGTCGAACGCTCGACGTCGGTGTCCTCGATCCGCAGCACGAAAACGCCTTCGTTGCGGCGCGCGAACGCCCACGGATAGAGCGCGGAGCGGATGTTGCCGAGATGGATGAAGCCGGTCGGGCTCGGCGCGAAGCGGGTACGGACGGGAGTCGTGGTCATGGGCGAATACTCGAGGACGATGCCGGCCGGCGAGCGGAAGGCGCGGCGGCGTTGCGCGCAAGGCGGACAACGTCGCGCACGCGTTCCGTCGGCGGCGCTCGGCGAAGGTTCGCGGCGCGGGCCGTGGCGGCGCGGCGGGCTCGTGGAAAAGCCCGACGGCGCACGGCGCTCACGCGAACGAAAACCGGGAAAATTAGAGACGGGATTATACCCGCCGCCAGCGGCTTCGGCCTTGCCGGGAGTGGGCGCGACCCGCCGCCGGACAGAACCTGACGCGATGGCGCGCCACGTCACGCCGCGTTACACGTACGAAGCGTAATCGCGTATCGCTTTGCCTTATCATGTCGGCGCGCTGGCCTCCTCGCCAGTTTCGCCCGGTCCGCAGCCGCGGTCCGCGAGAAAAAATGCAGCGCGCCCGCCACACGCTCGACGTTCCTGCCCGCGCCGCCTGGAGAATTTGCTTGAAGTCCCGTTCGAAGCCTGACCAGCACAACGATCTCGATCAGCCGCAGTCCGCGGCGCCCGCCGCCTCGCCGTCACTGAGCCGCCGCCATTTCTCGCTCGCGTCGCTCACCTCGCTCGCGGCCGCCTCCTCCGTCCTCGCCGCCTGCACGACCACGGGCACGGAAACGCCGCAGAACAAGCCGCAGGTCGCTCCGCCGCCCGTCGCGCGCAATCCGCGCCCGATCCGCGTGGGCCTCGCGCTCGGCGGCGGCGCCGCGCGCGGTTTCGCGCACATCGGCGTGATCAAGGCGCTCGAGGCGCGCAACATCCAGGTCGATCTGATCACCGGCACGAGCGCGGGCTCGGTGGTCGCGGCGCTCTACGCGTCGGGCCTGAACGGTTTCGCGATCAACAAGCTCGCGCTGACGATGGACGAAGCCTCGATCAGCGACTGGGCCATGCCGTTCCGCACGCGCGGCATCCTGCAAGGCATCGCGCTGCAGAACTTCCTGAACACGACGCTGCACGACCGCCCGATCGAGAAGATGGCCAAGCCGCTCGGCGTGGTCTCCACCGATCTGCAAACCGGCCAGCCGATCCTGTTCCAGCGCGGCAACACCGGCATTGCGGTGCGCGCGTCGTGCAGCATTCCGTCGATTTTCGAGCCGGTGAAGATTGGCGGCCACGAATACGTCGACGGTGGCCTCGTGAGCCCCGTGCCGGCCTCGTTCGCGAAAAAGATGGGAGCGGACTTCGTGATCGCCGTGGACATCTCGGCGCGCCCGGAAACGGCCTCGACGCTGAGCCAGTTCGACGTGCTGATGCAGACCTTCACGATCATGGGTCAGTCGATCAAGACCTATGAGCTCGAAAAATACGCCGACGTGGTGATCCGTCCGAGCCTCAACGCGATGTCGAGCAGCGACTTCACGCAGCGCAACGCCGCGATTCTCGCGGGCGAGGAAGCCGGCGCGCGCGCGGCGGCGGAAATCGAGCGCAAGCTCGCGGCGGCACGCGCGGCCTGAGCGCCCAAACCGGGCGCCACATCAGCGCCAGAACGCAAAAAAGCCTGCTTCGTATGAAGCAGGCTTTTTTTGCGCCGATGCCGCAGTAGCGGACCGGCAGACCCCAACGCAATACTTTAGTTGCCGCTGCCGTCGAACTGCGCGCTCACGCGCTGCTTGAGGCTTTGCGCCTGATCCGGCGTGAACGACGTTTCAACGCGGCGTGCGCCCGTGAAACGCTTTTCCCAATAGCCGTCGTCCAGGTCGTCGACACGGATCGTGCTGCCGGTGGACGGCGAGTGCACGAACTTGTTGTCGCCGATATAGATGCCGACGTGCGAGAACGTGCGGCGCATCGTGTTGAAGAACACGAGGTCGCCCGGCTTGAGGTTGCTCATGCTCACCTTCTCGCCGACGCGGCTCATTTCCTCAGCGCGGCGCGGCAGGTTCAGGCCCAGCGTGTCCTGGAACACGTAGCGCACGAAACCACTGCAATCGAGCCCCGAATCCGGCGTGTTGCCGCCCCAGCGGTAACGCACGCCGATCATGTTCAGCGCGCCCACCACGACGTCGCCCGCTTTGCCGGCCATGCCGGAAAGGAACGACTTCGCGCCGCCTTCGGACGGAGCCGGGGCAGCCGGCGATGCGGTCTGGGTAGCGTTTTGAACGGCGGGGAGCGACTGCGCATTCGCCGAATTGCTCGGCGAAAATGAGACATTCTGGTTAAAGCTGCTAGCTTCGTCGGCGAACGCGCCGGGAGCTGCTGCCATCAGGACGCCGATGAACATCCCGGCGACGACGCGCGTGCAAGCCTGGGTCAAGTATCGGTGCTGCATGGGTCGGTAGAAATTGCCCGTAAATCAGGGAGTTAGAAGAAAAGTTTGGACGATACTAGCCAGTAAGTATTTGTGTGTCAAAACTTATAGAAAAATACAATCGCGATGCGCACCTCATTGGTGAATTTCACCAAAATTCCCCCTAAAGTTCTTCGAACGTTCAGCGATCGAAGGCAGCTTTCAGCAACTTTCGCGTGTAAGGATGAATGGGGTCGTCAAAGATTTTTGTTACATCTCCCGACTCGACAATGGCCCCGTTTTGCATCACGGCGACGCGGTGCGCCATCGCCCCGATCACTTCGAGGTCGTGGCTGATGAACACGTAGCCCAGGTTGTACTTGCGTTGCAGATCGGTCAACAAACGCAGCACCTGCTGCTGGATCGAGACGTCGAGCGCGCTGGTCGGTTCGTCGAGCACGATCACGCGCGGCTCCAGCACCAGCGTGCGCGCGATGGCGATCCGCTGGCGCTGGCCGCCGGAAAACTCGTGCGGATAGCGTTGCAGCGCCGTGCGGTCGAGCCCCACTTCGCGCAGCACGCCCACGATGCGCTTGCGGCGCTCCTCGGCGGAAAGATCGGCGCGATGCAGCGCGAGCCCCTCCCCCACGATGCGCTCCACGGTCTGTCGCGGCGAAAGCGAACTGAACGGGTCCTGAAAGACCACCTGCAGATGCGAACGCAAACCGAGCTTGTCGCGGCCCTGATAACTCGCGAGCGCGCGCCCCTGGAACTCGACCGCGCCCGCCGCCGTGCGTTGCAGACCGAGCATCGCCATCGCGAGCGTCGATTTGCCGGACCCCGACTCGCCGACGATGCCGAGCGTCTCGCCCTGGCGCACCGACACGCTCGCATCGTTCACCGCACGGAACCGGCCGCGCTCGAACCAGCCCTTGAATCCAGGCAATTTCGTGGCGAAATCGACGCTCACCTGCTTCGCTTCCAGCAGCACCGGCGCGATCGGCAGAACGGGCAGCACGTTGCGCTCAGGCCGGCTCGCGATCAGGCGCTGCGTGTACGGATGCTGCGGCGACCCGAAAATCTGCTCGACCGCGCCCGTCTCCACGAGCTTGCCCTTCTCCATCACCGCCACGCGCTGCGCGAAGCGGCGCACGAGGTTCAGGTCGTGCGTGATCAGCAGCACCGACATGCCGCGCCGCGCCGCCTCCTCGCGCTGCAACTCAAGCAGCAACTCGACGATCTGGCCGCGAATGGTCACGTCGAGCGCCGTGGTCGGTTCGTCGGCGAGCAGCAGACGCGGACGGCACGCGAGGGCCATCGCGATCATCACGCGCTGACGCTGGCCGCCCGACAGCTGATGCGGATAGTTGAACAGGCGCCGGCGCGGCTCAGGAATGCCCGTGCGCTCCAGCAGCCCCACGGCCTGCTCGTAGGCTTCCTTCTTCGTCACGCCGTCGTGCAGCACGATGGTTTCCGCGATCTGCTCGCCGATCGTATAGAGCGGATTGAGCGCGGTCATCGGCTCCTGGAAGATCATCGCGATGTCGTTGCCGCGCAGGCCGCGCATCTCGCGTTCGCTCTTCGCAACGAGGTCTTCGCCGTCGAAGCGGATCGTGCCGTCGATCCGCGCGTCGCTCAGCAGACGCAGGATCGCGAGCGCCGTCACCGTCTTGCCCGAGCCCGATTCGCCGACGAGCGCCACGCGCTCGCCGCGCCCGATCGCGAGCGCGATGTCATCGACCGCCAGCGTCTCGCCGAAGCGCACGCTCAGATGCTCGATCGAAAGCAGCGGCGCGGGGATGTCTTGAGGCATGGCGCTCACTGATTGCCTCCGGCTTTCATCGCGTCGGCGATGCGCGTGTCGAGCGCGTTACGCAGCGCGTCGCCCATGAAGGTGAGCAGCAGCAGCGTGACGACGAGCACGCCGAACGTCGACATCGAAATCCACCAGGCGTCGAGATTGCCCTTGCCCTGCGCGAGCAGCTCGCCAAGGCTCGGCGTGGGCGGCGGCACGCCGAGGCCCAGAAAGTCGAGACTGGTGAGTGCGAGAATCGAGCCGCTCATGCGAAACGGCAGGAACGTGATGACGGGCGTGAGGCTGTTGGGCAGCACGTGACGCCAGATGATCTGCCAGTTCGACAAACCCATTGCGCGCGCGGCGAGCACGTAGTCCTGATTGCGGTTGCGCAGGAATTCCGCGCGCACGTAATCGGACAAACCGATCCAGCCGAACAGCGAAAGCAGCACGATCAGCAGGATGAAGCCCGGCTCGAAAATCGACGCGAAGATGATCAGCAGATACAGCTCGGGCATCGCGCTCCATATCTCGATCAGGCGCTGCCCGACGATATCGACGCGGCCGCCGAAATAGCCCTGTATCGCGCCCGCCAGCACACCGAGCACCGTGCCGATGGCCGTGAGCACGAGGCCGAATTCCACCGACACCTGGAAGCCGTACAGGAGTCGCGCGAACAGGTCGCGCCCGCTTGCGTCGGTGCCGAGCCAGTTCTGCCGCGACGGCGGCGCGGGGTTCGGCACCTTCGAGAAATAGTTGAGCGTGTCGTAGTAGTACGGGTTCGGCGGATAGATCGCGAAGTTGCCCGGCGCATCGAAGCGATGGCGCACGTACGGATCGAGATAGTCGGCGGGCGTCGGGAAGTCGCCGCCGAACGCGGTCTCCGGATAGTCCTTGAAAAGCGGGAAATACAGATGCCCTTCGTAGCGCACGACGATCGGTTTGTCGTTGCACCACAGCGGGCCCGCGAGGCTCGCCGCGAACGCCACGACGAAGATAATCAGGCTCCAGTAGCCGAGGCGCTGCTGCTTGAAGCGCAGCCATACACGGCGTGCGGGCGTGGGCGACTTGAAGGCGCGCACGCTCTCGGTGCGCAGGTCGGATTCGGCGCCGGTGCGGACTCGGTTCAACTCAGCGCTCCAGTTGTTCGAATTGAATGCGGGGATCGACCCACACGTAGCAAAGATCAGAGATCAGCTTGGTGAGCAAACCGATCAGCGTGAAGAGGTACAGCGTGCCGAGCACGACCGGATAGTCGCGCCGCACCACCGACTCATACGACAACAGGCCGAGGCCGTCGAGCGAAAACAGCGTTTCGATCAGCAGACTGCCCGTGAAGAACGCGCCGATGAACGCCGCCGGAAAGCCCACCACGAGCGGCAGCAATGCATTGCGGAACACATGCTTCCAGAGCACCGTGCGCTCGGACAGCCCCTTGGCGCGCGCGGTCAGCACGTACTGGCGGCGAATCTCTTCGAGAAACGCGTTCTTCGTGAGCATGGTGGTCACGGCGAAACTGCCGACCACCGAAGCCGTCACCGGCAGCGCGATATGCCAGAGGTAATCCAGAATCTTGCCGCCGAGCGAGAGCGTGTCCCAGTCGTCGGAGGTGAGATTGCGCAGCGGAAAGAGTTGCAGGAAGGTGCCGCCGCCGAACAGCACGAGCAGCAGCACGCCCAGCACGAAACCTGGAATTGCATAACCGATCAGCACGACGAGACTCGTGATCAGATCGAAACGCGAGCCGTTGCGCACCGCCTTCGCGATGCCCAGCGGCACCGATATCAGATAGGTCAGAAAGAACGTCCACAAGCCAATGCTGATCGACACCGGCAGCTTCGAAATGATCAGCTTCCACACGCTCTGATGATGGAAGTAGCTCTGCCCCAGATCGAAACGCGCGAAGCGGCCGAGCATCAGGAAATAGCGTTGCAGCGGCGGCTTGTCGAAACCGTAGAGCTGCTTGAGTTGCGCGATCTGCTGCGCGTCGACGCCCGAGTGCGCGCGCATGCCGAACGGCATGCCCTGCTCCGCGCCGCGGCGCAGATCGCGCACGGCCTGTTCGACGGGACCGCCCGGCACGAACTGGATCACGGCGAAGGTCAGCGTGAGCACGCCGAGCAACGTCGGGATCATCAGCAGCAGGCGTTTGACGATGTAGCTCCACATGATTCTGTGCTCGCTTCGAAGAGGATCAGTGCTGCGGCTGCGGCGGCGTTGAAGATGGCTGTGGCGATGGCTGTGACGATGGCGCCGACGACTTGAGCCACCACGTCGAGATGATCCAGTCGGTCGCGCCATAGTACAGCGGCAGCTTCGACGGATACGCGAGCGTGTTCTTGTAGGCCACGCGATGCGTCGCGCTATACCACTGCGGGACCACATAGTAGCCGTGCATCAGCACCCGGTCGAGCGCGTGCGTGGCGTCGAGCAATTGCTCGCGTGTCTGCGCCTGCATCATCGCCTTCAGGATCGCGTCGACGGCCGGCGACTTCAGGCCGATCAGATTGCCCGAGCCCGGCTCGCTCGCGGCCTTGCTGCCGAAGCGGTCGAGCTGCTCGGCGCCCGGCACCTGCACGTCGGGAAAGCGGATCGTCGTGATGTCGAAATCGAAATCGTCGAGACGCTTCTGATACAGCGCGAAATCCACCGAGCGATAGTTGATGCGAATGCCGAGCCGCGCGAGCGCCTGCGTGTACTGCGCCATGATCGGCGCCCATTGCGCGGAGGCGGCCGTATCGTCGATCACCTCGAACACGAAAGGCTGACCTTGCGCGTTGCGCAGCGCGCCGTTGCGATAGGTCCAGCCGGCCTGCGCGAGCAGCTCGCGCGCCTTGAGCAGATTCGCGCGCAGCGAGCCCGGCGGATCGGTATTCGGCTGCGTGGGCGGCGGCCCGAACACGGCCGGATCGAGCTGCTTGCGCCACGGTTCGAGCAACGCGAGTTCGCCCGGCGACGGCGCGCCCTTCGCCTGCAGATCGGTGTTCACGAACCAGCTGTCGATGCGTTTGTACTGGCTGTAGAACAGCATGCGGTTGAGCCACTGGAAATCGAGCGCGAGATCGAGCGCCTGGCGCACGCGCACGTCCTGGAACATCGGCTTGCGCAGGTTGATCACGTAGCCCTGCATGCCGGTGCCGTTATGCTGCGGAAACTCGCGCTTGATGAGTTCGCCGCTGTCGAACTTCTTGCCGACGTCGCGCCGCACCCAGTTGCGCGCGACGTATTCGACGAGCGCATCGTATTCGCCGGCCTTGAAGGCTTCGAGACGCGCGACGTCGTCGGAATAGAGCTTGTAGACGATCTGATCGAAGTTGTTTTGCCCGACGCGCACGGGCAGGTCCTTGCCCCAGTAGTTCGGGTCGCGCCGATAAGTGATGGTGCGGCCGTTCGAATAGCGCTCGATCACATACGGCCCGCTGCCGATCGGCTGCTCGAACGCGAGCTGGTCGAAGGCGATGCGGCTGCCGTCCGGGCGCAGCCCCCACTTGTGCGAGAACACCGGCAAACCGCCCGCGATGAACGGCAGCTCGCGGTTGTTGCTGCGGAACTCGAAGCGGATAGTCGCCGGATCGACCACCACGGCGCGCGTGATGTCGCTGTAGTACGCCTGCATCGACGGCGCGGCCTGGCGGCTCTTGAGCGTGTCGAGCGAGAACTTCACGTCGTCGGCGGTGACGGGGTCGCCGTTCGAGAAACGCGCGCGCGGATTCAGATGAAACGTGACCGAGAGACGATCGGGCGCGATGCGGATGTCGTCGGCGAGCAGACCGTACGCGGACGCGACTTCGTCCATGCTGCCCGTCGTGAGGCTCTCGAACAGCATGCCGAGCCCCGGCGCGGAGTTGCCGCGCAGCGTGAACGGATTGAATTTGTCGAAGCTCGTCAGACGGTCGGGATTCGCGAGCACGAGCGTGCCGCCGCGCGGCGCGTCCGGGTTCACGTAGTCGAAGTGCTTGAAGTCGGCCGGATACTTCGGCTCGCCATACTGCGCGATGGCATAGACCGCGTGCGCCTGCGGCATGGCCGCGAAGCACACGGTCAGCATCGCGGCGACGCCCGCCAGCGTGGATCGCAAGCCGTGCCGCCAGGCAGGATGATTTGCCGCACGCGCCACGCGCGTTTGCCTGCCTCGCGTACCTGTCGTCATAGAAAGGAGTTTGTCCGGGGTGCCAAGTCAATTGTGAGAGAATTCTACCCAAACCGCGCGGCGCCGCCTCGTCCGGCGCCCGGCGCATTGACCTGATTTAGGAGAATTCATGGGCTTCCTCGCTGGCAAACGCATCCTGTTGACCGGCTTGCTGTCGAACCGTTCGATCGCTTACGGCATTGCGCAGGCGTGCAAGCGCGAAGGCGCAGAACTCGCGTTCACGTATGTCGGCGATCGCTTCAAGGACCGCATCACGGAATTCGCTCAGGAATTCGGCAGCAACCTGGTGTTCCCCTGCGATGTCGGCGACGACGCGCAGATCGAAGCGCTGTTCACCGACCTCAAGCAGCACTGGGACGCGCTCGACGGCCTCGTGCACTCGATCGGTTTCGCGCCGCGCGAAGCCATCGCCGGTGACTTCCTCGACGGCATGACGCGCGAGAACTTCCGCATCGCGCACGACATCTCGGCGTACAGCTTCCCCGCGCTCGCCAAAGCCGCGCAGCCGATGCTCGCCGACAACGCGTCGCTGCTCACCCTCACCTACCTGGGCGCCGAACGCGCGATCCCGAACTACAACACGATGGGTCTCGCCAAAGCGTCGCTCGAAGCGAGCGTGCGTTACCTCGCGGTGTCGCTCGGCGCGAAGGGTGCGCGCGTGAACGGCATTTCGGCCGGCCCGATCAAGACGCTCGCCGCAGCCGGCATCAAGAGCTTCGGCAAGATCCTCGACTTCGTCGAACACAATGCGCCGCTGCAACGCAACGTGACGATCGAACAGGTCGGCAATACGGCCGCGTTCCTGCTCTCCGATCTGGCGGGCGGCGTGACGGCGGAAATCGTCCACGTCGATGCGGGCTTCAACGCCGTCGTTGGCGGAATGGCGAATCTCAGCGAGTAAGTCTGGGTTTCAGGTCGGGACGTCGTTGCTTCGTTGAGAACGCAACGGCGCCGCGCCCGACGCGTCATTCCGGCGCTATTCCAGCGTCATTCGATATCGCATGAAAAAAGCCGCCCTCGGGCGGCTTTTTCTTTTGGCCTGCGCTGTGCGCATTGTCAGGCGGGAACGCCCGAGGCCAACGCGCGTGTCATGCACGCGCGCCTGATTGGCTTAGTGCCAATGTCCCGGCGGCGGACCGCCACGATCCCAGTGACCACGGCCCGGACCGCCAGGACCGTAACCGCCGTGATGGCGATACCAGTCGTCACGGCCCCAGTAGCGGCGACCATCCCAGTAACGATCGCCGTGCCAGCCGATCACGATGGCCGGCGCGGCATAGACCGGCGCAGGCTGATAAACGACCGGCGGCGGAGGCGGCGGCGCATAGACCGGTGCGGGCGCGACATAAACCGGGGCCGGAATACCGATGTTGACACCGACGCTCACGCCAGCCATCGCCACGCTCGACGCACCGATAGCCAAGCCCCCGAGCAGCATTGCAACAACACGAGCGAACTTCATGGACTCACCTTTTGGGGTTGATGTTTTGTTGAAGCCAATATAGCGCAGGCTCCCCAGCCCGCGTATTTCAACTTTGTAATAACTGATGCACAAAAGCACGGCGCATTCACCGGGGTAACGTCTGGTTACACAGCGACGAATTAAAGCAACAGCGAACGCAGCAACCGACACGGCAGACGCAACAGCGACGCGAGAATAGCACCGACTGGCACAGCGTATCGGCGACGCCTGCAGGCCGCCTGCGATTCTCTGCAACCGTCATGACGCCCCGCGTGCATCGGCTTCGCGCAGTTTCTAGAACGCACGAACGCAATAACGGCTGACACGGAAAAAACTTTTGGCCGATTTATTTCGACATCCTGATTATCTCGATTGTTGGGAAAAATCCATTGAATCGAAACGTCGATCGAATTGAAAAAAGATTGGAAGCAGAAAGGCAGGAAGCCGCGAAATGTCTTTCAGAAAAATACGATCACGCAAACACCGCAAATTCGCGTATGACGATTTTCCGCGCGGAAAAAGAAAAACCCCGCAAGCCGAGACTTGCGGGGTTTCCACCGCCATTTTACTGGCGGAGACGGAGGGATTCGAACCCTCGATCCAGGTTTTGGCCCAGATGCTCCCTTAGCAGGGGAGTGCCTTCGACCTCTCGGCCACGTCTCCCGAAAACTTCGTTCGCGCCAGGGAGGCAACGCAACGAAGCCAAGATCATAGCGGGTTAAAACGCTTCGGTCAATTCATAAGACGCTTTTTTGCAAACTTTTTTCTGCTGACCTGCAGATGAGGTGCAGGCGAAGGTTTGCAGTGGCATCTCAAAACAAACTGACCGTCACATTCGCGTCACGCCATGCGCGATTTACGCGTGTTCCAGCTCGAAAACCTTGTGCAGCGCGCGGACCGCCAGCTCCATGTACTTCTCGTCGATCAGCACCGAGATCTTGATTTCCGACGTCGAAATCATCTGGATGTTGATGCCCTCTTCCGACAGCGTGCGGAACATCTTGCTCGCGACGCCAACGTGCGAACGCATGCCCACGCCGACCACGGAGACCTTCGAGACCTTCGCGTCGCCCAGCACCTGCTCCGCGCTCACGTGGCCCTTCACCTGGTTGTTGAGGACGTCGATGGCGCGCTGATAGTCGCCGCGCGGCACCGTGAACGTGAAGTCGGTTTTGCCGTCCACGCTCTGGTTCTGGATGATCATGTCGACGTCGATGTTCGCGTCGGCGACCGGGCCGAGAATCTGATACGCGATGCCCGGCTTGTCGGGCACGCCCATCACGATGATGCGGGCCTCGTCGCGCTGAAACGCGATACCCGAGATGACTGCTTTTTCCATGGTCTCGTCTTCTTCAAAGGTAATCAGGGTGCCCGACTTCATTTCCTCGTCGAGGTTCATCATCGGGTCGGTCAGGCTGGAGAGCACACGCGTCTTCACCTGATACTTGCCCGCGAATTCCACCGAGCGGATCTGCAGCACCTTCGAACCGAGGCTGGCCATTTCCAGCATCTCTTCGAACGTGATGCGGTCGAGGCGGCGCGCGTCGTCGACCACGCGCGGGTCCGTCGTGTAGACGCCGTCCACGTCCGTGTAGATGAGGCATTCGTCGGCCTTCAGCGCGGCGGCGACCGCCACAGCCGACGTGTCCGAACCGCCGCGGCCGAGCGTGGTGATGTGGCCTTCCGGATCGATGCCCTGGAAGCCCGTGATCACGACCACCTTGCCGGCGTCGAGATCGGCCAGCACGCGTTCGCCGTCGATGTCGTTGATACGCGCCTTCGTGAAGGCGCTATCCGTCTTGACCGGCACTTGCCAGCCCGTGTAGCTGATGGCGTCCACGCCCGCTTCCTGCAGCGCGATCGAGAGCAGACCGACGCTCACCTGTTCGCCGGTCGACGCAATCATGTCGAGCTCGCGCGGATTCGGCTGCGGCGAAATTTCTTTCGCGAGACCGAGCAGACGATTGGTTTCGCCGGACATCGCCGAGGGCACCACGACCATCTTGTGGCCAGCCTTGTGCCATTTGGCGACGCGCTTGGCGACGTTCTTGATGCGCTCGACCGAGCCCATCGAGGTGCCGCCGTATTTGTGTACGATGAGTGCCATTGTCGTTCTGAACTGGAGATGTTACCGCGCTGGCGCGCCGGGATTCGGCACCGCCGGGGTAAGCCCGGGGGTGTCCCGGGATAGAGGCCGCGGCGGCGCTCCGGCGCGTGCAGCACACGCGGAGTTTGCCCTCGGAACCGCGTGGCCGTGCTGACCCGCGCGCTCCGCCCGCATACCGCTACGACGTCCTTGCAACCGTCGGATGGAAACCGCTCGAAGGAAAAATCGCGCCTTCACGGCGAGCGCCGCTTTTGACGGCGTCCGTGAACGCGAAAAAGCGGGCTGGACAAACGAGTTACCCTACCCGATCGAGGTCAAAATTACAAGACGAAAATGGTCTGCGGGAGGCGAAAAAGGCTTGTGTGGCAAGGATTTGCGGCGTTCCGTCCAGGTCGGCGCGCACGAACTCCGGCGAAACGGCAAATTTGACCGCGACGCACGGGCGCGTCTCGTACGACGCGTGACGGCCGATCACGCGATCGTCAGATCCTCGCGCCATTCGATGCGGCGCCAGCGCTGGCCTGGCACCGCAGCATCGCCCTCACCGCCTTCGCTTGCGCCGAACGCCGAGCGATTCACGCCGATGCGGGGCACGAACAACAGCGTCTCACCCGCGTAAAGCAGCGGCACGTCGCGCTCCCAGGCGGGCACGCCACGCGATTGAAACAGATTCTTGAGCGTGCGGCTCACGTTGGCCGCTTCGTCGCGCAGACGCTCGCCACCGGAACGCTCGCGCGCAATGAGCGGCGTACGTTGAAGCACGGTTTCGGGGACGGCGTCGGGATCGTCGGCGTGGGCGGGCGCGAAAACGAAGCTGCCGCGCCACGACGGCAAACGCCACACTTCCTCGCCGCGCCAGTCGAGTTGCACGGGTGCGCGCACATTGCCGTCGTCCATCGATTCCTCGCTATCTGATGCGTTGCGTGATGAGCTAATTGATGAGATTGCGCCGCGCGCATCGCTCCAACTGACGAGTCCGCGATAACAACGCAGCGTGAAGCCCGCATGGTCGACGCGCAACGCGTGATCGCCACCCTCGCCCTTGAGCGCGACTTCGCGCAACTGACGCAAGGCATCGGCAATACGCGCAGTGGACGCCGCCGGCATGCCGCGCACACGCATCCAGTAGCGCAACAGATTGAGCGCGCGCGCGTCGTCGAGCGCGACGAGCGCCGCGTGCGACAGCGCGTCGCCGTCCGCCTGCGCGGCGTCGCGCAGATCGACACGCGCGAGATCGTCGAGCAGACGCTGCGCCGACGCCGCATGCGCCGCCGTGCGCGCGAGCGCTTCGCGAAAACCGGGGAAATGCGCCGAGAGCGCAGGCGTTACATCGTGACGCAGCGCGTTGCGCGCGTAACGCGTGTCTTCGTTCGATTCGTCCTCGATCCAGCGCAGATCGTAGGCGTGCGCGTAGCGCTCAAGTTGCGCGCGCAACAAATGCAGCAACGGCCGCACGCGCGGCAACGCGCCCGACACAGCGCGCTCAGGCGCCATCGCCGCGAGGCCCGCCAGCCCGGCGCCACGCAGCAATTGCAGCAAGACGGTTTCGGCCTGATCGTCGGCGTGCTGGGCGAGCCACAGCGACTGCGCGCCGTGCGCGGCGCACATCGCTTCGAGCGCGCGATAACGCGCCTCGCGCGCCGCCGCTTCCACGCCGGACGGATCGTCGTGCGCCACTTCCACGCGGCGCGCGTCGAACGCCACGCCATACGCGCGCGCCGTCGCCTCGCCGTGCGCGAGCCAGTGATCGGCATTCGGACTCAGGCCGTGGTGGACATGCAGCGCCACGAGACGCGCGGGCCCGACCGTGCGCACCGCCGCATCGAGCAGCACGGACGAGTCGAGGCCGCCGCTGTACGCAATCGCGATACGCGTGTCGTCGGGGAGCGTAGAAAGCACAACGCCGAGCGCATCGAGAACGATGCGCCCGGCGTCGGATGCGGGATGGTCGGTCAAGGCGTAGCGGCGCGCGAGCGCCGGACGTTGATGACGGCGTGCGCTTACGCGCCCGGCGTCGTTTCCTTGAACTTGCCGTAGGCCATCAGGCGCTCGAAACGGCGGTCCTTCAGCTCGGTGATGCTCATGCCCTGGAACTGGCGCAGCGAGTCGGACAGCGCACGGCGCAGCAGCGCGGCCATGCCCTTCGGATCGCGATGCGCGCCGCCGAGCGGCTCGTTCACGATCTTGTCGATCAGACCGAGCGCCTTCAGGCGGTGCGCCGTGAGGCCCAGCGCTTCAGCCGCTTCGGGCGCCTTGGCGGCGCTCTTCCACAGGATCGACGCGCAGCCTTCCGGCGAGATCACCGAATAGGTCGAGAATTGCAGCATCATGACCGTGTCGGCGACTGCGATCGCGAGCGCACCGCCCGAACCGCCTTCACCGATGATCGTCGTGATGATCGGCGTCTTCAGCTCGGCCATCACGTACAGATTGTGACCGATGGCTTCCGACTGGCCGCGCTCTTCCGCGCCGATGCCCGGGTACGCGCCCGGCGTGTCGACGAACGTGAAGATGGGCAGGCCGAACTTCTCGGCCAGACGCATCAGGCGCTCGGCCTTGCGATAGCCTTCCGGACGCGGCATGCCGAAGTTACGCGCAGCGCGTTCCTTCGTATCGCGGCCCTTCTGGTGACCGATGATCATGCAGGCCTGGCCGTTGAAGCGCGCGAGACCGCCGACCACCGAGAGATCGTCCGCGAACGAACGGTCGCCATGCAGTTCGTGGAAATCGGTGAACAGCTCATGCACGTAGTCGAGCGTGTACGGACGCTGCGGATGACGCGCGATCTGCGAAACCTGCCACGGACTCAGGTTCGCGTAGAGGTCCTTCGTGAGTTGCTGGCTCTTCTTCGACAGCCGGTCGATCTCTTCCGAAATATCGACAGCCGAGTCGTCCTGAACGAAGCGCAGTTCTTCGATCTTCGCTTCGAGTTCAGCGATCGGCTGCTCGAAATCCAGAAACGTGGTTTTCATGTGTTGGAATCCTTGCACTTTGCGGCAGCGCGTATTCTAACCGCGCCGGCCCGTGTCGAAATCGGCGCAGAACTATCGAATTGAGATAACGATAGGAAAATTCTGAAGAAACCAGGACAAATCAAACGGGGACGGAACTGCCGCGCATCCCGCGCGCGGCGCTCCACCCGATCGTCCCGGGCTTACGAAGGCTCGAGACTGCGCCACATATACCAGGTTGCGACGGTACGCCACGGCTCCCAGTTGGCCGCCACTTCCCGCGCTTCGCTGCGCGTGACGGGCTCGCCGCTGAAGTAATTGACGCTGATCGCCTGAATCAGACCGAGGTCGTCGAGCGGCAGCACGTTCGGGCGCGCGAGATTGAAGATCAGGAACATCTCGGCGGTCCAGCGGCCAATGCCGCGGATAGCCGTGAGTTCGGCGATCACGTCCTCGTCGTCCATCGTGGTCCATTTGCCCACGTGCAGCGCGCCGGACACGAAATGCTGCGCGAGATCGAGGATGTACTCCGTCTTGCGCTTCGAGAGCCCGCAGGCCGCGAGCTTTTCGTGGCCGAGCTTGATGAACTGCTGCGGGACGAGCTTCGGGCACGCCGCCTCGACTTTCTGCCACAGCGCCTGCGCCGCGGCCGTCGAAATCTGCTGACCGACCACCGAGCGCGCGAGCGTGACGAACGGATCGTCGCTGCTCATCAGATGCACGGGGCCGAACTTCGGAATGAGCTTCTTGAGGATGCGGTCGCGCTTGACGAGGTCCGCGCAGGCCTTGTCCCAGTAGTCGGGGCGCACCACCTCGGACTCGCCGCCGCGCGCGGGCGCAGCCGCTGCATCCGCAGCGTCGCCATGCGCGCCTTCAGGCGACGCGGCCGGCATCGCGCCGACACCGTCGACGGCGCCATTGGTCTTCGCGCGTGTCTTGCCCGCGCCTTCCGGCGCCGTGCCGTTGAGCACGCGCTTCTTGACGCCGTCCGTCTTCGCGACGTCGGCGTCCTGCTGTTTCTGGGCGCCGCGCGCGGCGCGTTTCGCCGCCTCGCCTGCCGCGCCCGTGAGCGACGCAGACCGCCTGGCCTGCGTCTTCGTGGCCGTTGCCATCCTGCCTCCTGCCTCGCGAATCGATCAGTGGAAACTGGACAGCCCGCTCATACGCGGCGCCACTCGGTCAATCCGCCCGGTTTGTCTTCGAGCGCGACACCGGCATCGAGCAGTTCGGCCCGGATCCGGTCCGCCTCCGCATACTGTTTCGCCTGCTTCGCGGCGACGCGTGCGGCAATCTTCGCCTCGATCGCGGCCACGTCGAGCGCGTCCGCGTCCTGCGCACCTGCGGCCTGCTGCAGGAACACGCGCGGTTCGCGCACGAGCACGCCGAGCACGCGGCCCAGACGCTGCAACTGACGCGCCAGCACCGTGTCGCGCGTGCGGTTCACTTCGCTCGCGAGTTCGAACAGCACCGCCATGGCGACCGGCGTATTGAAGTCGTCGTTCATCGCGGTACGGAAACGCTGCGCGTACGCTTCGTTCCAGTCGAGCTCGCCGGCATCCGGCGTCACATCCTTGAGCGCCGTGTACAGACGCGTGAGCGCGTTGCGTGCGTCGTCGAGATGCACGTCGCTGTAATTCAGCGGCGAGCGGTAATGCGCGCGCGCCATGAAAAAGCGCACCACTTCGGCGTCGTACTTCGCGAGCACTTCGCGGATCGTGAAGAAGTTGCCGAGCGACTTCGACATCTTCTCGTTGTCGATCTGCACGAAGCCATTGTGCATCCAGTAGTTGACGAACTTCTCGCCCGTCGCGCCTTCGCTTTGCGCAATCTCGTTTTCGTGGTGCGGAAACTGCAGATCCTGCCCGCCGCCATGAATGTCGAAATGATCGCCGAGCAGCGTGCAGCCCATCGCCGAACATTCGATGTGCCAGCCCGGACGGCCACGACCGTATTTCGAGTCCCAGCTCGTGTCCGCCGGCTCTTCCGGTTTTGCCTGTTTCCACAGCACGAAGTCAAGCGGATCCTGCTTGGCATCGTTCGCCGCCACACGCTCGCCCGCGCGCAGGTCCTCGATCGACTTGCCCGAGAGCGCGCCGTAATGCGCGAACTTGCGCACCGCGTAGTTCACGTCGCCGTCCGAACCTTGATACGCGTAGCCGTTCTTTTCCAGCATGCCGATCATGTCGAGCATCTGCGGAATGTACTGGGTCGCGCGCGGCTCGTGATCGGGACGCGCGACGCCGAGCGCGTCTGCGTCTTCATGCAGCGCGTCGATGAAACGGTCCGTGAGCTGCTTGATGGTTTCGCCGTTTTCCACCGCACGGCGAATGATCTTGTCGTCGATGTCGGTGATGTTGCGCACGTAGGTCACGTTGTAACCGAGCGTGCGCAGCCAGCGCTGCACGACGTCGAACACCACCATCACACGCGCGTGGCCAACGTGACAATAGTCGTACACCGTCATGCCGCAGACGTACATGCGTACGACGCCGGGCTCGAGTGGCACGAAATTTTGCTTGTCACGCGCGAGCGTGTTGTAGATGCGCAGTGATTCCATAAAGACGATGGATACGTGGGTCGAAAGAAATCCGCGGCAGCGCCGACAGCAGCCAGCGGGTGCGTGCGAAGCACCGCGCTCCTGGAGGCTGCGTACAGTCGCGCTCAATCAGTCATCAGGGCGGAGACGACCACGAGTGGCGAAAGAAAGCCTGGCGTTCAGCACAGCATCGCGCGCAATCTTGCGGGGCGACGACGCCTGCATGACGTTTGCGCGAAGTTTGCATGTCGCTCGTGAAGCTGGCGCACAACCGTTCCGGAACTTCCCGTAACCAGCCGGAACTGGCACCGAACCGGGCGCTGCGATTTCACGCGACGAAAACGCACAGACCTTTTGTTAGAATGGCTCGGAGTATAACACCGCGACCTCACCCTATGAAATCTTCCAGCGGCCGCGCGACACGCGCTGCGACCTTTGCGGCGGCGGCTCTCGCGAGCGTCGGTTTCGTTCTCTGCGGCCTGTCCGCAGCGCATGCGGCACCGCCCGCCACGGCCGACGGCACGCCCGGCGCGGACTCCGCCATCGCCCAGCACAACTGGGCGTCGGCGCTGAACGAACTCGACGCGCGCATCAAGACGAACCCGCGCGACGTGCAGGCGAAGTTCAAGCGCGCGACCATCCTCGCGCGCCTCGGCCGCGACGACGACGCGATCGAAGCCTTCACCGAACTCACGCAGAGCTACCCGGAGCTGCCCGAGCCCTATAACAATCTCGCGGCGCTCTACGCGAAGCACGGCCGTTACGACGAAGCCCGCATCGCGCTGGAAACGGCGACCAAGGCGAACCCGTCGTACACGCTCGCGTGGGAAAATCTCGGCGACCTGTACCTGCGTCTCGCTGACGCGTCGTACCGCCGCGCCTCCTCGCTCGGCCACACGAGCGGACCCACGCAGCAGCGTCTCGCCGACATCGAGAAGATCGTCAATCCGCCGGCGGCGTCGAAGAAGGCGCGCGGCGAATCGGCGGCGTCGGACGCAGGCACGACCAAACGCGTGGGGCCGATGCTCGACAATCCGGTGATCCAGTTCGGCGGCCCGACCGGGTCGCTCGCGATGCCGCCCTTCGTGGCGCCATCGAACTAAGCCGCAGCACGCCGCGCGCGGCGTGACTGCGACACGTTTTTCCCCGCACTTCCGAGGATACTCATGAAATGGTTGATGTTGGCGCTCGGCAGCGCCGCCCTGATCGCGAACGCACCCGCCTTTGCGCAGAACGGCCCGCAAGCCGCGCATCCGCAGGTGCTCTTCAAGACCAGTGATGGCGACATTCGCGTCGAACTCTATCCCGAGAAGGCGCCCAAGACCGTCGACAACTTCCTCCAGTACGTGAAGTCCGGCCAGTACAACGGCACGATCTTCCATCGCGTGATCCGCGGCTTCATGATCCAGGGCGGCGGCTACACCACGAGCTTCGTCGAGAAGCCCACGCGCGCGCCCATTCCGCTCGAAAGCAAGAACGGCCTGAAGAACACCACCGGCATGCTCGCGATGGCGCGCACGAGCGACCCGAATTCGGCGACGGCGCAGTTCTTCATCAACACCGTGGACAACGCCAACCTCGACTATCCGAATCCGGACGGCAACGGCTATGCCGTGTTCGGCAAGGTCACGCAGGGTCTCGACGTCGTGAAGAAGATCGAAGCCACGCCGACGACCTCGCGCGGCCCGATGTCCGACGTGCCGCAAACGAACGTCGTGATCCAGTCGGCCACCGTGGTCGGCAAGTAAGCACGCGAGCAGGCAGCAAGCAGCGCACAACCCACCATTCGTCGCGCGGCGCGGCGCCGGCACACGCGAAGGCAGACGCCCCGCCTCGTGCCGAAACCGCACCGCCTTTTCACCCCCGCCTCAGACACTCAGGCACCCACAGGCAAAGGATTCCATCATGGTCGAACTGCATACGAACCACGGCGTCATCAAGCTCGAACTGAACGCCGAAAAGGCGCCGAAGACGGTCGCTAACTTCCTCAACTACGTGAACAGCGGCCACTACAACGGCACGGTGTT
This sequence comes from Paraburkholderia sp. Ac-20347, assembly GCF_017104805.1. Lineage (NCBI taxonomy): Bacteria > Pseudomonadati > Pseudomonadota > Betaproteobacteria > Burkholderiales > Burkholderiaceae > Paraburkholderia > Paraburkholderia sp. Ac-20347. Next base: position 30,461 of record NZ_JAAGPN010000084.1, read on the forward strand.
CCACCGCGTCATCGACGGCTTCATGATCCAGGGCGGCGGTTTCGAAGCCGGCATGAAGCAGAAGCCGACCGAAGCGCCGATCGAAAACGAAGCCAACAACGGCCTGAAGAACGTGCGCGGCTCGATCGCGATGGCGCGCACCAACGACCCGCACTCGGCGTCGGCGCAGTTCTTCATCAACGTGGCCGACAACGACTTCCTGAACCACTCGTCGCCGACGCCGCAAGGCTGGGGCTACGCCGTGTTCGGCAAGGTCGTCGACGGCCTCGACGTGGTCGAGAAGATCAAGTCGGTCAAGACGGGCTCGAAGGGCTTCCATCAGGACGTGCCGGTCGACGACGTCGTGATCGAGAAGGCTGTCGTCGTCGAATAACGCAACAGGGCGCTCGCTTCATCGATGCTGCAGGACAAGGCACTCAGACACGCCGCCGCGGGCGTGCCCGGCGAGGGCAAGCGCCCTCACGCGGCGCGCCCGTTTCTCTTCATCTCGGACCTGCATCTGAATGAAGCGATTCCGCACACGGTCGCCGCGTTCGAACACTTCATCCATGTGACGGCCGATCAGGCCGACTCGGTGTTCATACTCGGCGACCTCTTCGAATACTGGATCGGCGACGACATGCTCGCCAATCCGTTTTTCGCGCGCATGGCCGCGTTGATGCACACGCTCTCCGAGCGCGGCATCGCGCTGTACATCATGCACGGCAATCGCGATTTCCTGATGGGCAAACGCTTCATGAAAGCGGCGGGCGCAATCTGGCTGCCCGACCCCATCGCGATCACCGCGTTCGGCACGCGCATCGCGCTCGCGCACGGCGACGCCCTGTGCACCGACGATCGCGGCTATCAGTTCTTCCGTAAATTCGCGCGCAACCGGCTGCCGCAACTGCTGTTTCTCGCGTGGCCGTATCGTTGGCGCATCGCGCTCGCCGAACGCGCGCGACGCGCGAGCGAGGAACGGCGCGACGGGCCGTCGCTGCCGAAATACGACGTGACGGCGAAAGGCGTCGCGGCGCTGTTCAAGCGCGCGCGCACGAACACGATGATTCACGGCCATACGCATCGGCCCGCGCGTCATCAGGAACCCGGCGGCACGCGCTGGGTGCTGCCCGACTGGGATCTCGATCACGGCAAGCCGCGTGGCGGCTTTCTGCGCGTGGACGCGGAAGGGTTCAGGATGTTGCCGCTCGATTGAGGGCGCGAGGCGCGAGAGATCGCACCGGATACGAAAACAGCCGCTTCAAGCGGCTGTTTTATTTTGTGACGCGTTGTTTTACGGCGTCGAACGGAAACGCTCAAACGCGCGCAGTCGCCTCATCGCGCGACTGCGCCTGCTCCGCTTCGCGTGGCACAACGCCGCCCTCGAAACCCGCCGAAAGACGACGCAATTCGGCAAGCGCCGCATCGGCGCCATGCAGCGCTTCGAGGCGCGCGCCCAGACGTTCGAGCGCGACGACGATCGAATCGACACGCTGCGTCTGCGTCGCCGCGTGATCGATCAAACCGTGAATGGCCAGCGACACCGGATCGTCGGCGTTCGGCGAAATGCCGTAGGCGCAGAAGCCCTCGCGCGCAGCGGCCTTCGACGGCTGCGGCGACGCCTTCTCGTGCGCAGCCGCGGACGAGACTTCCGGCACAACCGCCGGCACGACGATACGCGCCGGATTGCCCACCGCCGTCGCGCCGTCGGGCACCGGCTTCACGACCACGGCATTCGAACCGATCTTGGCCTGCGCGCCGACCGTGAAACCGCCGAGCACTTTCGCGCCCGCCCCCACGATCACGCCCGCGCCGAGCGTCGGATGGCGCTTCGCGCCGCGCGTGAGCGACGTGCCGCCGAGCGTCACGCCTTGATAGATCGTGCAGTCGTCGCCGACTTCCGCCGTTTCGCCGATCACGACGCCCATGCCATGGTCGATGAACACGCGTCGGCCGATGGTCGCGCCCGGGTGAATTTCGATGCCGGTGAGAAAGCGCGCGAGCTGTGAGACGTAGCGCGCGAGCCAGCGGCGCTTCGCGCGCCAGCAGGCATGTGCGAAACGATGCAGCACGAGCGCGTGCAGACCCGGATAACAGGTGAGGACTTCCCAGGCGCTGCGAGCGGCGGGATCGCGCTCGCGGATCGTGGCGATATCTTCGCGAAGTCTCTTGAACATGGTTTTCACACGCTTCGAACGTGAGGAACAGGGGAACCGGCCGCGCGTCATCCGTGCGTCGTCGCTGCGGGGTGCGCGCGGCTCGTGCGTGGTTTCAGGGAAGGTCGAATCGTCAGGCGATCCGGCCGTCGAATCCCTTAGCAGCCACGCTGATTTGCTTGTGATATGCAGTCGATTGTAGGCGAAAGGCGCACGCGGCCCCGGAAGTCCACGCGGCCATCAAGGTTGGAGCGGCGAACGCGCCGAAACCCGCCGCAAAGGCCTACTTCGCGCCGTCCTTGCTCTTCAGGAGAATGTGCTTGGCGATGCCGCGCACGATATTGACTTCCTCGCGCTCGAGCCCCGAACGCGCGAACAGGCGCCGCAAACGCGACATCAGCTTCTTCGGATTGGCCGGATCGAGAAAATCGAGCGCGATCAGCGCGTTTTCCAGATGCACGTACATGCGCTCGATATCGTCGCTGGTGGCGAGCGGCGTCGCCGTTTCCTGCACGCCGGCGGTCGGCAGTGCCGCGCCCGGCGTGTCCCCGGACAGATACGCTAGCCGCAGTTCGTAGGCCAGCACCTGCACGGCCTGCGCGAGATTGAGCGAGCTATACGCCGGATTGGCCGGAATGTGCGCGAGCGCGGTGCAGCGCTCGACGTCTTCGTTCGACAGGCCCGTGCGCTCGTTGCCGAACACCAGCGCGATGTCGCCGTGCGCGACCTGGCGGCACGCGTCCTGCACCGCGACGCGCGGCGCGGCCGGCGGCGGTCCGTATTCGCGGGTGCGCGCGGTCAGGGCGA
>NZ_JAAGPN010000085.1:0-33247 GCF_017104805.1 Paraburkholderia sp. Ac-20347
GCGCGGCAGCGCGGCGCCGAACTGCGCCGACAGCGCGTCGCCCTCTTCCGCGACGAAGCGCTCGCACGCGGCGGCCAGCGCATCGGCGAGCGCGCGGTCGGCGTCGAAACGCGAGCGCGCGAGCAGCGGAATCTCGTGACGCGGAAACAGCGGCTCGGCGTTCATGTCGTGCTGGAGCAGCGTTTCGCCGACCACCACGTCGCCCACATGCACGTTCTCGCCCACGCCGCCCGCCACGCCCGTAAACACGATGGCATCGACGTCGAACGCATGGATCAGCGCGCTCGTCGTGGCCGCCGCCGCCACCTTGCCGACGCGCGCCAGCGTGACGACGCACGGCGCGCCGTGCACCGTGCCGAGGTGGTAATCGCGCTTGCCGAAGGTGCGTGTGACGACGCCCGATTCGGCCTGCATGGCGGCGATCAGGTCGCCGAGTTCCTGGGGCAGCGCGGCGAGCACGCCGAGCGGACGGGAAGTGGTGTTCATCGTCGGAGGTTTCCGGAAAAGGCGTGATGGGCGTGCGCCGTGGCACGCCCTTTTTGTTTGCGCTGCGGCTTGCGCTGCTGCTTGCGCTTTGACCTGTCCGTCAGTCGACGGCCTGGAGCTTGGCCACCGCCAGCGCCAGCCACTTCTCGCCGTGGCGCTTGAAGCGGACTTGCGCCTTGGCGTCGGTGCCGCTGCCTTCGAGCGCGATGATCGCACCCTCGCCGAACTTGGTGTGGAACACCGCCTGGCCGACACGGAAACCCGACTCGGCGGCGCGCTGCTCGTTCGCGTAGGACGGCAGCGGCGTCTTGTCGGCCACGTAGGCGTCGCGATCGCGCGAGCCGCCGCCGCCATTGCCGCCGTTACCGTTGCCGCCGCGCGAGAACCAGTCGCGGCCCCAGCCCGCGTTATCCGAGCGGCCGCCCCAACGCGCGCCCGCCTCGACCTTCGGCGTGAGCCACTTGAGCGACTCCTGCGGCAGCTCGTCGAAGAAGCGCGAGCGCACGTTGTAGCGCGTCTGGCCGTGCAGCAGACGGCTCTGCGCGAACGAGATATACAGCCGCTCCTTCGCGCGCGTGATCGCCACGTACATCAGGCGGCGCTCTTCTTCGAGACCGTCGGCTTCCATCGCGCTGTTCTCGTGCGGGAACAGGCCCTCTTCGAGACCGGTGATGAACACCGCCGTGAATTCGAGGCCCTTCGCCGCGTGCACCGTCATCAGTTGAACGGCGTCCTGGCCCGCCTGCGCCTGGTTGTCGCCCGCTTCGAGCGACGCGTGCGAGAGGAAACCCGCGAGCGGCGTCATGACGTCGGGATTCTGCGCGGGATCGGTGATCGTGGCCGCGTCGAGCACTTCGATTTCGCCGTCCTCCGAGACGAGTTCCGGCGCCTTGCTCGCGCCCGGACGCAGCGGAATCGAGCGCGCCGGCGTGTCCATGCCGTAGCCCTCTTCGCTGACGAAGGCCGTGGCCGCCGTCACGAGTTCCTGCAAGTTCTCCAGCCGGTCCTGGCCTTCGCGCTCGTTCTGATAGAACTCGGCGAGACCGCTCATCCGCACCGTGTATTCGACGGTTTCCGGCAGGCTCATCTGCGCGGTTTCGGCGCGCATCTTCGCGACCAGATTGGCGAACGCGCCGAGGCTCGTGGCCGCCTTGCCCGTGACGTAGGGAATCGCCGCGGCCATCGAGCAGTTGTACAGACGCGCCGCGTCGGCCAGTTGCTCGATCGAGCGCGCGCCGATGCCGCGCGTCGGGAAATTCACGACGCGCGCGAAGGCGGTGTCGTCGTTCGGATTGTCGATCAGGCGCAGATACGCGAGCGCGTGCTTCACTTCCTGACGCTCGAAGAAGCGCAGGCCGCCATACACCTTGTACGGCACGCCGGCGTTCACGAGCGTGTGCTCGATCGTGCGCGACTGCGCGTTGCTGCGATACAGAATCGCGATTTCGTGACGCGCGAGCCCCTGATTGATGAGCGCGCGAATCTCCTCGACGATCCAGCCCGCTTCCTGCGAATCGGTGGCCGCCTCGTAGACGCGCACCGGCTCGCCATGCCCCGCGTCGGTGCGCAGATTCTTGCCCAGACGCCGCGAGTTATGCGAGATCAGATGGTTCGCCGCATCGAGAATATGGCCGTGCGAGCGGTAGTTCTGCTCCAGCTTGATCAGATGCTTGACGCGGAATTCCTCTTCGAAGTCGCGCATGTTGCCGACGTTCGCGCCGCGGAACGCGTAGATCGACTGGTCGTCGTCGCCGACCGCGAAGATCGCGTTGCCCGGGCCCGCGAGCAGCTTGAGCCACGCGTACTGGAGCTTGTTGGTGTCCTGGAACTCGTCGACGAGAATGTCGCGGAAACGGCTCTGGTAATGCGCGCGCAGCGGCGCGTTGTACGACAGCAGTTCGTAGCAGCGCAGCAGCAGTTCCGCGAAATCGACCACGCCTTCGCGCTGGCACTGCTGGTCGTAAGCCTCGTACAGCTCGACGAACTTGCGGTTGAAGTCGTCGGTGACGTCGACGTCCTTCGGACGCAGGCCCTGCTCCTTCGCGTTGTTGATGAAGTACTGGAGATTCTTCGCCGGGTACTTTTCGTCGTCGATGTTCAGGCCCTTCATCAGACGCTTGATGGCCGACAGCTGGTCGGCCGTATCGAGGATCTGGAAGGTCTGCGGGAGGCCCGCGTCGCGATAATGCGCGCGCAGCATGCGATTGCAGAGACCGTGGAAGGTGCCGATCCACATGCCGCGCGTGTCGATCGGCATCATGGCCTGCAGACGGCTCATCATTTCGCGCGCGGCCTTGTTCGTGAAGGTCACGGCGAGAATGGTCATCGGCGAGGCGAGACCCTGCTGGATCAGCCACGCGATGCGCGTGATGAGCACGCGCGTCTTGCCGCTGCCCGCCCCGGCCAGAATGAGCGCCGGTTCGTTTGGCAGCGTGACGGCGGCGTGTTGTTCGGGGTTCAGATTCGCGAGCAGTTCGGGCATGGAATAGCGAGGAGTGAGGCGCGCGCGGGGCGGCGCAACGGGAAAGCCGGACGACATTATAAATCCCGCCCGCCTGCGCTGCCGTGCGTGGACCGGTGCGTCAATCCGGGCCCGAATTCGGGCTCGAACGGATCGCTCGAATGAATCGCCGGGGCGCGCCCTTCACGGCGCTCAAGCGCGCCGCCGCCGCGTGCGCGCCATGCAAGCTCTCGACAGGACGGGGCGCGCGCGGCACTTCCCCTTATAATTGACCGTTTCCGCATCTCTTTTTCGGCAGATTCCACCCATGAGCGACAGCACGCTAGCGAAAAGCTTCGAGCCCCAGACCATCGAGGCCCAATGGGGCCCTGAGTGGGAGCGTCGAGGCTACGCGGCCGCGACCTTCAAGCCCGGCCGCAAGAACTTCTCGATCCAGTTGCCGCCGCCCAACGTCACCGGCACGCTGCACATGGGGCACGCGTTCAACCAGACGATCATGGACGGCCTCACGCGTTTTCACCGCATGCTCGGCGAAAACACGCTGTGGGTTCCCGGCACCGACCACGCGGGCATCGCCACGCAGATCGTGGTCGAGCGCCAGCTCGACGCGCAGAAGGTTTCGCGCCATGACCTCGGCCGCGAGAAGTTCGTCGAACGCGTATGGGAATGGAAGCAGCAGTCGGGCTCGACCATCACCGGCCAGGTGCGCCGCCTCGGCGCGTCGATCGACTGGTCGCGCGAATACTTCACGATGGACGACAAGATGTCGGCCGCCGTGCGCGACGTGTTCGTGCGCCTCTACGATCAGGGCCTGATCTATCGCGGCAAGCGCCTCGTGAACTGGGACCCGGTGCTGGGCACCGCCGTCTCCGACCTCGAAGTGGCGAGCGAAGAGGAAAACGGTCATCTGTGGCACATCCGCTATCCGCTCGCGGACGGCTCGGCCACGCTCACCGTCGCCACCACGCGTCCGGAAACCATGCTCGGCGACACGGCCGTGATGGTGCATCCGGAAGACGAGCGCTATGCGCATCTGATCGGCAAGATGGTCAAGCTGCCGCTGACCGACCGCGAAATCCCCGTGATCGCCGACGACTACGTCGACCGCGAATTCGGCACGGGCGTCGTGAAGGTCACGCCGGCGCACGACTTCAACGACTATCAGGTCGGCCAGCGTCACGGCCTGCCGATGATCGAGATCCTCACGCTCGAAGCGAAGATCAACGAGAACGCGCCGGAACACTACCGCGGTCTCGACCGTTTCGAGGCGCGCAAGCAGGTCGTCGCCGACCTGGAAGCGCTCGGCGCGCTCGAATCGGTGCAGCCGCACAAGCTGATGGTGCCGCGCGGCGACCGCACGGGCGTCGTGCTCGAACCGCTGCTCACCGACCAGTGGTTCGTGGCGATGACCAAGCCGGCGCCGGAAGGCACCTTCAACCCGGGCAAGTCGATCACCGAAACCGCGCTCGACGTGGTGCGCAACGGCCAGATCAAGTTCGTGCCGGAAAACTGGACGACCACGTACAACCAGTGGCTCGAAAACATCCAGGACTGGTGCATCTCGCGCCAGCTCTGGTGGGGCCATCAGATCCCGGCGTGGTACGGCGAGAACGGCGAAATCTTCGTCGCGAAGACCGAGGAAGAAGCCCGCGCGAAGGCCGACGCCAAGGGTTACACGGGCGCGCTCAAGCGTGACGAAGACGTGCTCGACACGTGGTTCTCGTCCGCGCTGGTGCCGTTCTCGTCGCTCGGCTGGCCGCAGGAAACGCCCGAACTGAAGGCCTTCCTGCCCTCTTCGGTGCTGGTCACGGGCTTCGACATCATCTTCTTCTGGGTGGCGCGCATGGTCATGATGACCACGCACTTCACCGGCCAGGTGCCGTTCGAGACGGTCTACGTGCACGGTCTCGTGCGTGACGCCGAAGGCCAGAAGATGTCGAAGAGCAAGGGCAACACGCTCGACCCGATCGACATCGTCGACGGCATCGACCTGGAAACGCTGGTCGCCAAGCGCACCACGGGCCTGATGAACCCGAAGCAGGCCGCGACCATCGAAAAGAAGACGCGCAAGGAATTCCCGGACGGCATCGCCGCCTACGGCACCGACGCGCTGCGCTTCACGATGGCGTCCATGGCCACGCTCGGCCGCAACGTCAACTTCGACCTGGCGCGCTGCGAGGGCTACCGCAACTTCTGCAACAAGCTCTGGAACGCCACGCGTTTCGTGCTGATGAACTGCGAAGGCCACGACTGCGGCTTCTCGAAGCCGGGCGACTGCCAGCCGGGCGATTGCGGCCCGGGCGGCTACACGGACTTCTCGCAGGCCGACCGCTGGATCGTCTCGCAGCTCCAGCGCACCGAAGCCGAAGTCGCGAAGGGTTTCGCCGACTATCGCTTCGACAATGTGGCCAATGCCATTTACAAGTTCGTTTGGGATGAATACTGTGACTGGTATCTGGAACTGGCGAAGGTGCAGATCCAGACCGGCACGCCCGAGCAGCAGCGCGCCACGCGCCGCACGCTGCTGCGTGTGCTGGAAACCGTGCTGCGCCTCGCGCATCCGGTGATTCCGTTCATCACCGAAGCGCTGTGGCAAAAGGTTGCGCCGTTGACCGACGCGTACCCGCAAGGGGCGGCGGAAGGCGAGGCATCGATCATGATGCAGCGCTACCCGCTCGCAGATTCGAAGAAGGTCGACGAAGCCGCCGAGCAATGGGCCGCCGACCTGAAGGCCGTGATCGACGCCTGCCGTAACCTGCGTGGCGAAATGAGCCTCTCGCCCGCGGTCAAGGTGCCGCTGCTGGCCACCGGCAACGCCGAACGCCTCGCCACGTTTGCGCCTTACGCGCAGGCGCTCGCGAAGCTTTCGGAGGTCCAGATCATCGCCGACGAGGCAGCGCTCGACGCCGCTTCGGCGGGCGCGCCGGTTGCTATCGTAGGAACGGACAAGCTCGTGCTGAAGGTGGAAATCGACGTCGCCGCGGAACGCGAACGGCTCTCGAAGGAAATCGCACGACTGTCCAATGAAGTGACGAAGTGCAACGCGAAGCTCGGTAATGAAAGTTTTGTCGCAAAAGCTCCGCCTGCCGTGGTTGAACAGGAGCAGAAACGACTGGCAGAATTCCAGGCCACGCTCGGCAAGCTGACCGCGCAACTCGCGCGCCTGCCTGCCTGATTCGGCTAAGGTGACGGATGGCGGCGCGCGGGCGGCGTCATCCCACCACGACCAGGACCATAGACATGCTAAAAGTAACGAAAGCGGTATTCCCGGTGGCGGGCCTCGGCACGCGCTTCCTTCCGGCAACGAAGGCCAGCCCGAAGGAAATGCTGCCGGTCGTCGACAAGCCGCTGATCCAGTACGCGGTCGAGGAAGCCGTCGCGGCGGGCATCACCGAAATGATCTTCGTGACCGGGCGCAGCAAGCGCGCGATCGAGGACCATTTCGACAAGTCGTATGAGATCGAAGCCGAACTCGAAGCGCGCGGCAAGGAAAAGCTGCTCGAACTGGTTCGCAACATCAAGCCGAACAACGTCGACTGCTTCTACGTGCGCCAGCCGGAAGCGCTCGGTCTCGGTCACGCCGTGCTGTGCGCGGAAAAGCTCGTGGGCGACAACCCGTTCGCCGTGATTCTCGCGGACGACCTGCTGTACGGCACGCCGCCCGTCATGCAGCAGATGGTCGAAGTGTTCGACCACTACCATAGCTCGGTGCTGGGCGTGGAAGAGATCCCGCCCTCGGAAACGCGCTCGTACGGCATAGTCGACGGCAAGGAGTGGGAAGACTCGATCGTCAAGCTGTCGGGCATCGTCGAAAAGCCGGCGCCCGAAGTCGCGCCGTCGAACCTCGGCGTCGTGGGCCGCTACGTGCTCAAGCCGCGCATTTTCGACCACCTCCGCTCGATCAAGCCGGGCGCGGGCGGCGAACTGCAACTGACCGACGCCATCCAGTCGCTGCTCGCCGACGAGCAGGTGCTGGCGTACAAGTATCACGGCACGCGTTTCGACTGCGGCAGCAAGCTCGGCTACCTGAAGGCGACCGTGGAATTCGCGCTGCGTCACCCGGAAGTGGGCGACGACTTCGCCGAATACCTGCGCACGCGCAACCCGGTGCTGGAAGGCTGATCCGCTTTCCGCCGGACAGAAAAAAGCCCGCAATCTCACGATTGCGGGCTTTTTTTATGCGCGTGAGCGGCGGCGCGCGAGTTTATCGCCGGCGCATCAGGAACACGAACGTCTTGTCCTGCTGCGTGGTCTCGACGATCTCGTTGCCGGTCTGCTTCGCGAACGCGGCGAAATCACGCTGCGAGCCGGGATCGGTCGCGAGCACCTTGAGAATCTGGCCGCTTTCCATGTCGGCGAGCGCCTTTTTGGCGCGCAGGATCGGCAGCGGGCAGTTCAGCCCGCGTGCATCCACTTCCTTGTGAACCTGAATCTGCATCGGGGTGCATCCTTCTGTGGCGCGCCGCCGAGGCTGCTCGCGGCGCTGGTACTCTGCTTGACGTGACGTCAGATAGCGGCGATTTTACCGCAGCAGCGCCCTGCTCCGCTCGCCCATGAACGCACGGCGGATGCACCCCGCACGGGTCAGAGCGTCACCGCCTGCCCCGTATGCAGCGATTCGCGCAGCGCGCAGCCGATGCGCGTCGCCTCCAGCGCGTCCTCCAGCGACGCGCCTTCGCCGGCATCGGCCGTGGCGCCGTTGAGCCGCGCGCGCACCGACGCCACGAACGCCTGCGCCTCGATCAGAAACGCTTCCTCGAAACGCTCGAAGAACGTCGGCGTGCATTCGCTGCGCACGCCGAGCGCGTCGTAGATCTCGACACGGTTGCTGCGCGGCACACGACCGATCGCCAGCGCGCCCGCGGTGCCGATCACCTCGCTCGACGTATCGTTGCCGTGCGCCATCGTGCGCGAGGCGTAGAACATCGCGAGCTTGCCGCCTTCGAATTCGCAGATCGCGACGCCGTTGTCGACGTCGCCGAAATCGCGCAGACCGTCGTGCAGCGCGATCGCGCCCGCCGCATAGACGCGCGTGGCGCGCGGCTTGCCGAGCAGCCAGCGCGCGACGTCGATATCGTGCACCGTGCAGTCGAGAAAAATGCCGCCCGAGGTGGGCGCGAAACGCACGAAAAAGCCATCGGGATCGTTGAGATCGCAGTTCTGCGAGCGCACCAGAAACGGCTTGCCGATCTTGCCCGCGCGCACCTTGTCGAAGGCGTCGTGATAGCTCGGATCGAACCGGCGCATGAAGCCGATCATGACCTGCTGGCCCGCATGGCGGCGCGCCTCGTCGACCACGCGCTCGCATTCCGCGACGTCGAGCGAGAGCGGCTTTTCGCAGAATACGTGCTTGCCCGCGCGCAACGCGTCGACGATCTGCTGCGCATGCAGCGACGACGGCGTGACCAGCCAGACCGCGTCGATTTCGCTATCGGCGAGCAGTTGCGCGTAGTCGCCGTAGAGCCGTGTCGCGGGCAGCGTGTCACGCGCCCATGCGAGGTCGTCGTCGAGCGGACTGCACGCCGCCGCCAGCACCGCGCCCGGCACGCGGTACGCGAGATTGAGCGCATGCCGCCGCCCGAGCCGCCCCAGTCCCACCACGCCCACGCGCAACGGCCGGGCACGTTCGTTTGCCTGCATAGTCCGCCTCCAGAATATTATTTCGCAATCCTTGCTATTCGGGCGACGCCGCGAACCGCTCGCGACGTCCCTCACACTGCATCGATGCTTCGTGAACGCGTCAAGCGCCCACTTTCACCACGCGCCCTTCGCGCCACGACAGCGCCGCCGCTTCCGCGAGTTCCAGCGCCTTGAGACCGTCGGCGACCGACGTGCGCACCGGTTTGCCCTGCGTGACCGCTTCGTGGAAGTGCGCCATTTCGCTCGCATACGCGGCGCGATAACGCTCGAGGAAAAACGCCTCGGGCACGTCCTGCGCCACCGAGGTCTTCGACCACGCGACCACTTCGGTCGGCTTCATGTTGCCGGCCTGCAGCATGCCCGCGCTGCCGAGCACCTCGAAGCGCTGGTCGTAGCCATAGGCCGCGCGCCGCGCCGTATTGATCTGGCAAAGGCGGCCGCGCTTCGTGCGGATCGTCACGGCCGTCGAGTCGATATCGCCCGCTTCCGCGATGGCCGGATCGGAGAGACAACTGCCCGTGGCGTGCACGGTGTCGGCTTCGTCGTCGAGAATCCAGCGGAAGATGTCGAAGTCGTGAATCAGCATGTCCTTGAAGATGCCGCCCGAATGCTTGATGTACTCCACGGGCGGCGCGCCCGGATCGCGGCTCGTCACCACCAGCATTTCCGGCGTGCCGATTTCACCCGCGTCGAGGCGCTGCTTGAGCGCGGCGAAAGTCGGATCGTAGCGGCGCTGAAAGCCGATCATCGCGACCACGCCCGCGCGCGCCACGGCGTCGGCGCATTCGCGCGCGCGGCCAATCGCGAGATCGACGGGCTTTTCGCAGAAGATATGCTTGCCCGCCGCCGCCGACCGCATGATCAGCTCCGAGTGCGTATCGGTCGACGAGCAGATCACCGTCGCGCCGATCGACGCATCGCCGAACGCTTCGTCGATACCGGCCACCTGCGCGCCGTGCTGCGCCGCGAGCGCCTGAGCCGCCTCGCGGTTCACGTCGATCACGTACCTCAGGCGCACGCCGGGCTGGCGCGCGAGATTCGCCGCGTGAATGCGGCCGATGCGTCCCGCGCCGAAAACCGCTACGTCCAGCGCCTGGCCTGCTGCTCCACTAGTCATCGTATCCTCCGGTGTCGGTCGATTCTTCTACGTTGAGTTCGAGCCGGTACGCAAGCGCCACGAACAGCGCCTGGCACAGACAAAACGTGCTGGTCAGCGAGCGGAACGCGAACGCGCTCCCCTCCTTCACATAGAGTTGCGCATCCGCGTGACGCGCGAGCGGCGACAGCTGGCTGTCGGTGATCACGAGCGTCTTCGCCTGATGCTGCTGCGCCACGCGCAGGCAGTACTGCGTTTCCTTGCCGTACGGCGCGAAGCTGATGGCGATCACCACGTCGCCCTTCTTCACGCTGCGGATCTGCTCGTGATACATGCCGCCGAGTCCCGAAACGAGGTGCACGCGCTTGCGCGTGTGCTGCAGCGCATAAACGATGTAGCTCGCCACCGCGAACGAGCGGCGCACGCCGATCACGTAGATGTTGTCGGCGTGTTCGAGCATGCGCACGGCGGCGTCGAACTGCGCGTCGTCGAGACCCGCTTCGAGTTCGTCCAGCCCGCTGCGGCACGCGCCGATGAACTCGCGCGCCACCGTGCCGCCGAGCGCCGGATCGGTCTTGCCGTCCTTCTCGTCGATCAGCTGGCGAATGCGCTGCTGATAGCTCGTGGGCGAGCCGCCCTGGCCCGCATACGCCTGACGAAACACCGCCTGCAGATCGGAGAAACCCGAAAAGCCGAAGCGCTGCGCGAAGCGCACCACCGCCGAAGGATGCACGCCGCAGCTCGCGGCGATGTCGCTCGTGCGGTCCATCATCACGCTCGCGCGGTTCTGTTCGATGTAAGTCGCGACGTTCTTCAACTGTCGCGGCAGCGCTTCGTAATCGTGCGCGATGCGCTGCATCAATTCGTCGACGCCTGCTACGGCGTCGCTTGTCTCGTCGGCCATGATCGTTTTTTCCCCTGGCTTGCCGCAGTGCCGCAAAACCCTTGCTGGGCGGGCGTTTGAGGGCAAGCCGACGGAGCCGATTATAGGCACGCGCGCTCATGAATGGAACAGATTTTCCATTTTTATTTGCAATGAAATTTCTGTTGCAAGCGCTGTGACGATCGCCTAATCTTGTCCATGAGCAACGTGAAGAGACGCACCGCGCTCACCTCAAAAACGAACGACAGACCGAGAAAGGTGGAGACAATGACGCAACGCAAGGGCAAGACCATGCTCAGACGGTTGGCCGCGGCGCTCGCGCTGGCAGCGGGACTGGGCGGCTTGAGCGGACTGGGTGCGCAGACGGCGCAGGCCGCCGACGCGCACTTCGTGCTGATCAGCCACGCGCCGGATTCGGACTCGTGGTGGAACGTGATCAAGAACGCCATCAAGCAGGCCGACGAGGACTTCAACGTCGAGACCGACTACCGCAATCCGCCCAACGGCGACATCGCCGACATGGCGCGTCTGATCGAACAGGCTGCGGCGCGCAATTACGACGGCGTCATCACCACCATCGCCGACTTCGACGTGCTCAAAAGCTCCATCGGCAAGGTCACGGCCAAGAAGATTCCGCTCGTGACGATCAACTCGGGCACCGAGGAACAAAGCGAGCAACTCGGCGCGATCATGCACGTGGGCCAGCCCGAATACGTGGCGGGCCACGCCGCCGGCGAAAAGGCCAAGGCCGCGGGCGTGAAGTCGTTCCTGTGCGTGAACCACATCGCCACCAATACGGTTTCGTTCGACCGCTGCCGCGGCTTCGCGGAGGCCATCGGCGTCGACTACAAGACCTCGACGATCGACTCGGGCCAGGACCCGACGGAAATCCAGTCGAAGGTCAGCGCGTATCTGCGCAACCATCCGAACACGGGCGCGATCCTCACGCTCGGTCCGGTGCCGGCCGCCGCCACGCTCAAGGCGGTCCAGCAGATGGGCCTCGCGGGCAAGATCTACTTCTGCACCTTCGACTTCTCGGATGACATCGCCAAGGCGATCCGTGCGGGCACGATCCAGTTCGCCATCGACCAGCAGCCGTATCTGCAGGGCTACATTCCCGTGGCCGTGCTGGCGATCGTGAAGAAGGACCACACGACCGATCCGGCGAAGATCCGCCAGATCCTCGAAGCGAATCCGAAGTTCAAGCAGCGCCTCGACACCTACGGCCTGCAACCGTCCTATGGCCCGAAGAACATCCGCTCGGGTCCGGGCTTCATCACCAAGGAGAATCTGGACAAGGTTGTGAAGTACGCGGGTCAGTACCGCTGATCCGTCACGTCATTTCGTCAGCCACGCGCGGCGGCGGTTCGCTACACGCGACACCGACTCGCCTCTCGCCAGCCTCGCCGCGCGTCATTCACCGGGCCAGTCACGCCATCACGGCACATAGGTCCGGGACACAGGAGACATCATGGGTGTAGCCGGCAAACACTTTCCCTCGCATGCACCGGACGACGCGCAAGATCCGCGCGCGCCCCAGCCCGCTCAGGCGAGCGCCTCGCATGGCGATGAACGCGTGCGCCGCGAATCGTGGTTCGGCCATCTGCTCGGCCGCCCCGAATTCGCCGCGATTTCCGGCACCGTGCTCGTGTTCGCCGTGTTCGCGATCGGCGCGGGCGGCTCCGGCATGTTCGACCTCGACGGCGTGATGAACTGGTCGCAGGTCGCCGCTTATTTAGGCATCCTTTCCGTTGGCGCGTGTCTGCTGATGATCGCGGGCGAGTTCGATCTCTCGATCGGTTCGATGATCGGCTTCGCGGGCATGATGGTGGCGATTCCCACCATGTACTTCCACTGGCCCATCGCGCTGTCGATCGTCTTCGCGTTCGTGGGCTGCACCGCGCTCGGCGCGCTCAACGGCTACCTCGTGATGCGCACGCGGCTGCCTTCGTTCATCGTCACGCTCGCGTTCCTGTTCATCCTGCGCGGCCTCACGCTCGCGCTCTCGATCATGTTCGCCGATCGCACCATCGTCTCGGGCGTGGGCGACGTCGCGAAAGCCGACCCCATCACCAACCTGCTCTTTCACGGCACCGCGTTCAAAGGCCTGTTCGTGGCGCTCACGCATATCGGCATCGGCAAGATGCTCGACAGCGGCCAGCCGCTCGTGCCCGGCGTGCCGAAGGTCATTCTCTGGTGGTTCGCGCTCGTGATCGTCGGCGCATTCGTGCTGGCCAAGACGCGTTACGGCAACTGGATTCTCGCCGTGGGCGGCGACTCGAACGCCGCGAAGAACGTGGGCGTGCCGGTCAAGCGCGTCAAGATTTCGCTGTTCATGCTGACCGCGTTCTGCTCGTGCCTGTTCGCGGTGCTGCAGGTGTGCGATATCGGCTCGGCCGCCGCCGACCGCGGTCTGCAAAAGGAATTCGAAGCGATCATCGCCGCGGTCATCGGCGGCACGCTGCTCACCGGCGGTTACGGCTCGGTGATCGGCGCGGCGTTCGGCGCGTTGATCTTCGGTGTGGTGCAGATCGGCATTACCTACACGAACATCGACTCGGACTGGTTCCGCGTGTTCCTCGGCATGATGCTGCTGATCGCCGTGCTCTTCAATCACTACGTGCGCCGCCGCGTCGCGCAATCGTAACGGGAGGCTCACCATGTCCGAATCACAAGACTTCGCACCAGCGGGCGCGCAAAACGCGCAAGCGGCGCAGGCCGCCGCGCCCGGCAGCGACACGATTCTCGCACTCGAAAACGTCAGCAAGTACTTCGGCAAGGTCATCGCGCTCAACGGCGTCACGCTGCGCCTCAAACGCGGCGAAGTGCACTGCCTGCTCGGCGACAACGGCGCGGGCAAGTCCACGCTCATCAAGACGCTCGCCGGCGTGCACGCGCCCACCGACGGCCAGTATTTCGTCGACGGCAAGCCCGTGCGCTTCGAGTCGCCGAAGGACGCGCTCGACCTCGGCATCGCCACCGTGTATCAGGACCTCGCGCTGGTGCCGCTGCTGTCCGTCGCGCGCAACTTCTTCATGGGCCGCGAGCCGCAGAAAAAGCTGTTTGGTTTCATCAACGTGATGGATCTCGATTCGAGCGCGCAGATCGCCAAGGACCGGCTCTCGGAGATGGGCATCCACGTGCGCGATCCGCATCAGGCCATCGGCACGATGTCGGGCGGCGAACGCCAGTGTCTCGCGATCGCGCGCGCCATTCACTTCGGCGCCCGCGTGCTGATTCTCGACGAACCGACCGCCGCGCTCGGCGTGAAGCAGAGCTTCAACGTGCTCAAGCTGATTCACGCAGCGCGCGCGAAAGGCATCTCGGTGATCTTCATCACGCACAACGTGCATCACGCCTACCCCATCGGCGACTCGTTCACGCTGCTCAATCGCGGCCGCTCGCTCGGCACCTACACGAAAGACACGATCAGCAAGAACGAAGTGCTCGACATGATGGCCGGCGGCGCCGAAATGCAGAAGATGATCGCCGAACTCGACGGCGCCACCATCTGAGCAGGCCCGCGTCCCGCACCGAACTCATCAGGAATGCTCATGGCTATCATCCCCACCAACCCGACCCGCACCACGCCGAGCCGTTTCGCGCCGGGCCGCAGCCGCGACATCGTGTGTCTGGGCCGGCTGGGCGTCGATCTCTACGCGCAGCAGGTCGGCGCGCGGCTCGAAGACGTGTCCACGTTCGCCAAGTATCTGGGCGGCTCGTCCGCGAACATCGCGTTCGGCTGCGCGCGCCTCGGCCTGCAGTCGGCGATGCTCACGCGCGTCGGCGACGACCACATGGGCCGCTTTCTCACCGAAACGCTCGCGAAGGAAGGCTGCGATACGAGCCATATCCGCATCGATCCGGACCGCCTCACCGCGCTCGTGCTGCTGGGCATCAAGGACCGCGACACGTTCCCGCTGATCTTCTACCGCGAGAACTGCGCCGACATGGCCGTCGATCCCGCCGACTTCGACGAAGCGTTCATCGCTTCCGCGAAAGCGCTGCTGATCACCGGCACGCACTTCTCCACCGAACAGGTGAACCGCACGAGCCTCGCCGCGCTCGACTACGCGCGCCGCAACAACGTGCGCACGGTGCTCGACATCGATTATCGTCCGGTGCTCTGGGGTCTCACGGGCAAGGCCGACGGCGAGACGCGCTTCGTCGCCAGCGCGGGGGTGAGCGAGCATCTGCAGCGCATTCTGCCGAACTTCGATCTCGTGATCGGCACCGAGGAAGAGTTCCGCATCGCGGGCGGCAAGGAAGCGCTCGTCGATGCGCTCAAGCGCGTGCGTGAGGTCACGTCCGCGACGCTGCTGGTCAAGCGCGGGCCGCTCGGCTGCCAGATCGTCGAAGGCGCGGTGCCCGATTCGCTCGACGACGTGCCGATGCAGCGCGGCGTCGAAGTCGAAGTGCTCAACGTGCTCGGCGCGGGCGACGCGTTCGCCTCGGGCTTTCTCTCGGGCTGGCTGCGCGACGCGCCGCTCGAAGACTGCGCGCGCGCCGCGAATGCGTGCGGCGCGCTGGTCGTTTCGCGCCACGGCTGCGCGCCCGCCATGCCCACGCCCGCCGAGCTCGACTACTTCCTGAGCGAAGCGCAAGCCGACCCCGTGCGCATGCGCCGCCCCGACCGCGACGCGACGCTCGCGCGCCTGCATCGCGTCACGCCCGCGCGCAAGCATCACGACGAAGTGCTCGGCTTCGCCTTCGATCATCGCAATCAGTTCTTCGATCTCGCGCAGCAAACGGGCGCGGACGAATCACGCATTGCGCATCTGAAGAATCTCTATGTGGAAGCGGTCGCGCAAACCGAAAGCGCGCTCGGCCTGCAGGGCAAGATCGGCGTGCTGATCGACGACCGCTACGGTCAGGACGCGCTCAACGCCGCGACGGGCCGCGACTGGTGGATCGGCCGCCCGGTCGAGTTGCCGGGTTCCGTGCCGCTCGTGTTCGATCACGGCCGCTCGATCGGCACCACGCTCGCGAGCTGGCCCATCGGCCATACCGTGAAGTGCCTCGTGCAGTTCCATCCCGACGAACCGATCGAGCAGCGTCTCGAACAGGAAGCGCAATTGCGCGCGCTCTACGACGCCGTGCAGGCGAGCGGCCACGAACTGCTGCTCGAAGTGATTCCGCCGAAACTCGACGGCAAACCGAATGCGCCCGGCACGATCGCGCGCGCGCTCAAGCGGCTCTACAACATCGGGCTCTATCCCGAGTGGTGGAAGCTCGAACCGCTGGACGCGGCGCAATGGCGCGAGGTCGACGCGCTGATCGCCGAGCGCGATCCGCATTGCCGCGGCGTGGTGCTGCTCGGTCTCTCCGCGCCGATGGATCAATTGATGAGCGGCTTCAAGGCGGCAGCGGCCTCGCAAACCTGCCGCGGCTTCACGGTCGGCCGCACGATTTTCTACGAGCCGAGCTACGCGTGGCTCAAGGGCGATATCGACGACAAGACGGTGATCGCACGCGTGCGCACGGCGTTCGAAACGCTGATCGCCGCGTGGCGCGAGGCGCGTGCCGAAGCGCAGACCGCGCAGCCTTCGCCGGCTCATCAAGCCGCGCGCGAGGAGAAAGCAGCATGAATCAACGCATCGCTCCGATCTCGCACGCCGCGCAGGAAAGCTCGACGAGCGTCGCGCAGCATCCGCAAAACGCCACCGTGCGCCTGACCGCCGCGCAAGCGGTCGTGCGCTGGCTCGCGGCGCAACGCGTGGCCTGCGTGGACGGCTCGGGCCGCACCGAACCGCTGTTCGGCGGCGTGTTCGCGATCTTCGGCCACGGCAACGTCGCGGGCCTTGGCGAAGCGCTCTATCAATATCGCCACGAATTGCCGACGCTGCGCGCGCACAACGAGCAGGCGATGGCTCACAGCGCGATTGCCTATGCGAAGGCGCATTTCCGCCGCCGCATGATGGCCGTGACGACCTCGATCGGCCCCGGCGCGACGAACCTCGTCACCGCTGCCGCGCTCGCGCACGTGAACCGTCTGCCGCTGCTGCTGCTGCCCGGCGATATCTTCGTGTCGCGCGAACCCGATCCGGTGCTGCAACAGATCGAGGATCAGCAGGACGGCGGCCTCTCCGCGAACGACGCGCTGAAGCCGGTCTCGCGTTACTTCGATCGCATCGTGCATCCGGCGCAATTGCTGAGCGCGTTGCCGCGCGCGCTGCGCGTGCTGACCGACGCCGCGCAGTGCGGCCCCGTCACGCTCGCGCTGCCGCAGGACGTGCAGGCCATGGCGTGGGATTACCCGGCCAGCTTCTTCACGCCGCGTCTCGTGAACTTCCATGCGCCCGCGCCCATCGCGAGTGAAATCGACGCGGCGCTCGCGCAGTTGAGCCGCGCGCGCCAGCCGCTGATCGTCGCGGGCGGCGGCGTGCTCTATGCGCGCGCGTCGGACGCGCTGCGTGCGTTCGCCGCCGCGCGCGGCATTCCCGTCGCCGAAACCCAGGCGGGCAAAGGCGCGCTCGCGTGGGACGATCCGCTCAACGCAGGCGCGATCGGCGTGACCGGCTCGCCCGCCGCCAATGCGCTCGCGCGCGACGCCGATTGCATCCTTGCCGTCGGCACGCGCCTGCAGGACTTCACGACGGGCTCGAACACGCTGTTCGCGCACGCGAGCATCGTCAGCATCAACGCGAACGGTTTCGACACGCTCAAGCTCGACGCAATCGCCGTGCAAGCCGACGCGAAGCTCGCGATCGCCGCGCTCGATGCGCAACTGAACACGCAGCTCGACGGCTGGCGCGCCGACGCCGCGTGGACCGCGCAAGCCAGGCGTCTCGCCGATGCCTGGCGCGCGAGCGTCACGGCGCTCACGCACGCGCAGCAGGCACCCGACACCCTGCCCTACGACGCCGATGTGATCGGCGCCGTGCAGCGCTCGTCCCCTCGCTCGGATACCGACGATATCGTCGTGTGCGCGGCGGGCACGCTGCCGGCCGAACTGCACAAGCTCTGGCGCGCGGGACGCCCCGGCGCGTATCACGTCGAATACGGCTACTCGTGCATGGGCTACGAGATCGCGGGCGGTCTCGGCGCGAAGCTCGCGCGGCCCGAGCGCGAAGTCATCGTGATGGTCGGCGACGGCAGCTATCTGATGATGAACAGCGAGATCGCCACCTCGGTGATGCTGGGCGCGAAGCTCATCATCGTCGTGCTCGACAATCGCGGTTATGGCTGCATCAATCGTCTGCAACAGGCGTGTGGCGGCGCGCCCTTCAACAACCTGTTCGACGATTGCGCGCAAGGTCCGCTCGGCGCGCCGCAGATCGACTTCGCCGCGCATGCGCGCGCGCTCGGCGCAGAGGCCGAGCACGTCGCGAACGTGGCCGAACTGGACGCCGCGATGCACCGCGCGCGCGCGGCGACGCGCACGTATCTCGTGTGCATCGACACCGATCCGGCGCGCACCACCGAGGAAGGCGGCTGGTGGTGGGAAGTGGCGGTGCCGGAAGTGTCGCCGCGCGCGGCGGTGCGCGAGGCGCGCGAGCGCTACGTGCAGCAGACCGCGGAACGTCACGCGCACGCATCGCACGCGTCAGACCACGACGCCCCCAAAAACCAGGCATGAAGCACCCGACGCTCCACAGATCGAGGAACGCACATGAGCGCATTTGAAGTACGCATCGGCATCAATCCGCTGTCGTGGATGAACGACGACCTGCCTTCGCTCGGCGGCGAGACGCCGCTTTCCACGGCGCTGACCGAAGGCCGCGAGATCGGCTACGAGGGCTTCGAACTCGGCAACAAGTTTCCGCGCGAACCGCAGGCGCTCAAGACGCTGCTCGCGCAATACGATTTGTCGCTGGTGTCGGGCTGGTACTCGGGCATGCTCGCGAAGCGCAGCGTGGAAGAGGAAATCGCCGCCGTGGATCGCCATCTCGATCTGCTCGCGCAGAACGGCGCGACGGTGATGGTCTATGGCGAGGTCGCCGACTCGATTCAGGGCGCGCCGCGACCGCTCTATCAGCGTCCGCGTTTTTTCAGCGAGCAACAGTGGGACGCATACGCGGAGCGCGTCGACGCCTTTGCGCGGCATACGCTTTCGCGCGGCGTGCGGCTTGCGTATCACCATCACATGGGCGCGTACGTGGAAACGCCCGCCGACGTCGACAAGCTGATGGCGCGCACGAGCGACGCCGTGGGCCTGCTGTTCGACGCGGGCCATATCACCTTCGCGGGCGGCGATCCGGTCACGGAACTCGACAAGCACATCGCACGCGTGTGCCACGTGCATTGCAAGGACGTGCGCCACGCCGTCGTGAAGCTCGCGCGCAATCGCAACTGGAGTTTTCTCGATGCGGTGCTCGCGGGCGCGTTCTCGGTGCCGGGCGACGGCGCCGTGGATTTCGCGTCGATCATCGCGAAGCTCAAGCAGCACGGTTATCGCGGCTGGCTCGTCGTGGAAGCCGAACAGGATCCCGTGATCGCGCCGTCTTATGCCTATGCGCAGAAGGGCTATCGCACGCTGCGATCGCTGGTCGATTCGGATACCGAAACACTTTCCAGAACGAAGGAGGCAGCATGAGCCTGCTCGTGAAAGCCGCGCGCGAAGGCCAGACGATCGCGCGCGTCACGCCCGCCAGCGCGGGCTGGCGCTATGTCGGTTTCGCCGCGTACCGGCTCGGCAAGGATGAACTTGTCTATGTACACGAGATCGACCGCGAGAGCTGCATCGTCGTGCTCTCGGGCGCGGTGGATATCGAAGCCAACGGTCAGCGCTATTCGAGCCTCGGCTCGCGCGACAGCGTATTCGAGGACGCCGCGCCGGTCGCGCTCTACGTGCCACCGGGCGTGAAAGCCACCGTGCGCGCCACGCGCGACGCCGAAGTGGGCGTCGCGAGCGCGCCCGCGAAAGGCACGCTGCCCGTGCGCCTGATCGAGTCTGCGCAGATGAAGCGTTCGACGCGCGGCAAGAGCGCGAATACACGTTACGTCTGCGATATTCTTCCGCAGACCGAGCCTGCCGAATCACTGCTCGTGGTGGAAGTGCGCACGCCGTCGGGGCATTCGTCGAGCTATCCGCCGCACAAGCACGACGCCGATCGCCTGCCGCAGGAAAGCGCGCTCGAAGAGACGTACTACCATCGCCTGAATCCGCAGCAAGGCTTCGCGTTCCAGCGCGTCTACACCGACGCGCGCGATCTCGACGAAACGCTCGCCGTGGAAGATCACGACGTCGTGATGGTGCCGCGCGGCTATCATCCGGTGGTCGTGCCGTACGGTTATGACTCGTACTATCTGAACGTGATGGCGGGCCCCACGCGCGAATGGCACTTCCATAACGATCCCGCGCACGAATGGATCATCGAGCGCGACGCAAAGTAGACACGAAGCAGACGCGTCACGATGCAAAACGCCGCGTAAAACGCGGCGTTTTCTTTTCCCCTTACGCGATCGCTCGCGGACGATCCGTCACGCCAGATGGAACTTGCTGACCAGCCGCTTGAGCACCTTCGCCTGATCGTCGAGCGACTGCGCCGCGGCCGTCGCTTCCTCCACGAGCGCCGCGTTCTGCTGCGTGCCCGAATCCATCTGCGTGACCGCGCGGCTGATCTCCTCGATGCCCGCGCGCTGCTCGCTGGACGCCGCCGAAATCTCGCCGATGATGTCGTTCACGCGGCGCACCGCTTTCACGACTTCGTCCATCGTGTTGCCCGCGTCGGTGGCGAGCGTCGATCCGTTCGCCACGCGCTCGACCGAGGCGCTGATCAGCGTCTTGATCTCCTTGGCCGCCGTCGCACTGCGCTGCGCGAGCGTGCGCACCTCGCCCGCGACCACCGCGAAACCGCGGCCCTGCTCACCCGCGCGCGCGGCTTCGACCGCCGCGTTCAGCGCGAGGATGTTGGTCTGGAACGCGATGCCCTCGATCACCGAAATGATCTGCGCGACCTGTTCCGAGCTTTGCGAGATGTCGCGCATCGTATCGACGACGCGGCCCACCACTTCGCCGCCGCGCGTCGCCGTGCTCGACGCCTGGCCCGCGAGCGTGTTGCCCTGGGTGGCGTTGTCGGCGTTCTGCTTCACGGTCGCCGTGAGCTCTTCCATGCTCGCGGCCGTTTCTTCGAGCGACGCCGCCTGCTCCTCGGTGCGCTGGCTCAGATCGGTGTTGCCCGCCGCGATCTGCGCGGCCGCCGTCGCGATGCCTTCGCTGCCGGTGCGCACGCGGCCCACCAGATCGACGAGACGCTCGTTCATGTGACGCAGCGCCGAGAGCAACTGGCTCGCCTCGTCGTTGCCCGTGACCTCGATGCGCGCCGTGAGATCGCCGCGCGCCACCGTTTCCGCCACGCTGACCGCACGCGCGAGCGGCGCCGTGATCGAGCGCGTGATGAACAGCGCGATGACGACGCCCAGCGCGATCGCCAGCGCGACCAGCCCGAGCGTCCAGGCGAACGCGCCCGCATACGCCGACTTCGCGCGCGCGACTTCGGCCTCGGCGCCTTGCTGGTTGAGCTTGATGTCGTCGTTGATCAGCGACTGCGCCGTGGCGAAGGATTTCGCGGATGCGCCGGACGCCAGCACGCGCGCCTCGGCGGCGCGGGAATCGCCCGCGTCGGCCAGCACCTGCAACTGCTTGTCGTTGTCGAGATAGGCCGTCCACGCGGCGTTGATCTCGTCGTAGAAACGGCGCTCGTCGGCCGACGAAATCAGCTTCGAATACGCGTCGAGCGTCGAGGCGAAATCGGTGATGAATTGCGCGTGCTGCGTGCGCAGCGTGTCCTTGTCGGCCGCGTCGACCGCGAGCAGCGAGCGCAGCGAGGTCCGGCGCACGTCGTCGGCGACGGAGCGCAGCCGGCCCAGCGTCTGCACGCTCGGCAGCCAGTCGTCGCCGAGTGCGCGCGTGCCGTCATAGATGCGCGAAGCCTGGAGGAGTCCGATGCCGCCGACGGCACCGAGAAGAAGCAGTACGACCACGAAGCCCGCCGAAAGACGCGGGCCGATTTTCAGATGAGAGAGAAATGACATAAGGAGCCGATTGGGTGACCGACTGTATTTCGACTCTCTTTGGCAATAATTAAGCCTTCGTTGCAAAAATAACAAAAAGCAAACGATCGGCTTTCAGCTAAGGCGCGGATTCTGGCCCTGAAAATCGGCGGGGTTGCGTCGCAATGAGCCGCGAAGAGGGGCAATGCGGCGCAATGAGACGCACGGTCAAGTCCGCGCGCGGGCATCCACTAAGCTCCTGAGGCCCTGCGCCCTTGGCGCGGGGAGCCAGAACGGGGGACGCTTCGGCGTTCGCGCCCAGGCGTTGCGAAGGCGGACCGACACGTCCGCGCCGGCCAGACAGGGGGGCCGGCGCGGCGGATGCGGGCCGCCGCGCATGCTGAGCGTTGCGCGTCACGATAAACCACCGAGGGCCTTGACCGGCGAGCCGCAGCGGCTCGACCGGCGACCGCGCAGCCTCACGGCCGCCGCCCAGGCGGCGCGAGCGCGTCGGGGCGTCCTCCCTGTTCACGCCCGCCGTGGTTTGCGCGGGCGGCCATCCTGCCTTTTACGAGTTGGCGTCGCCGGCCGCGCGGCACGGCCAGACGCGCGAGCGCGGCTTCGTCGCCGCGGCTTGCTCGGCCACCTCGCGCCACCAGCGCTCGCCGCGCTGCGGATCGGCGAGATCCAGACGCTCGCCCATGCGCGGCGTCGCCAGCATCACGCTGCGCGCGGCCGCCAGCCCCATCACGCGTTCGAACGGTTCCTGCCAGCGATGCATCGCGAGGTCGAACGTGCCGTTGTGGATCGGCACGAGGCAGCGCCCGCGCACGTCCAGATGCGCCTGCACGGTTTCCTCGGGTTGCATGTGGACGTACGGCCACTGCGGGTCGTACGCGCCGGTTTCGATCAGCGTGACGTCGAACGGCCCCATGCGCTCGCCGATCTCGCGGAAACCGTCGAAATAACCCGTGTCGCCGCTGAAAAACACGCGCAGATCGTCGGTCGCGATCGACCACGAGCACCACAGCGTGCTGTTGCCGTCGAACAGGCTGCGCCCCGAAAAGTGCTGCGCGGGCGTCGACGTGAAGGTCACGCCCGCGATGCTCGCGCTTTGCCACCAGTCGAACTGGCGCACCTTCGCCGCGTCGATGCCCCACTCGATCAGCCGGTCGCCCACGCCCAGCGGCGTGAGGAACACGCCCGTGCTCGCGGCGAGCGCGAGCACGGTTTCGCGGTCGAGATGGTCGTAGTGATCGTGCGAGAGGATCACGCCGCGCAACGGCGGCAGGTCGGCCAGCGCGATCGGCGGCGCGTGAAAGCGCTTCGGGCCGAGCCGCTTGAAGGGCGACGCGCGCTCGCCGAACACCGGATCGGTCAGCCAGAATTCGCCGCGCAGCTTCATCAGCATCGTGGAGTGGCCGAGACGCCAGAGGCTGCCGTCGGGCGCGGCGAGCAGATCGGCGCGACTCAGGGCGTCGACGGGCAGCGCCGCCGACGGCACCGTGCCGCCCGGCTTGCGAAACAGCACGTTCCAGATGATGCGCAGACTCTTCACGAGGCCTTCCTGCGGACGCGGACGCACATTGCGAAAGCGCGCGCCGTCGTGCTGCGTGGAGCCGTTCGCGAGCGTGCGCGAACGCTTCGCGGCGGCGAAGCCGAGCGTGCGGCCGAGAAAATCGGGGATCGAAGCCATGTCGGCGTCCTGAAGACAAAAGTAGACTGGCTAGTGTAGTTTATTCGGGAGAAAAGTAAACTGTCCGGTGTAAAATTCCCTCATGAGCACCGCCGACACCCCACAACGCCTGACCGACCGGAAACGCGCCGCCGTCCTGGAAGCGGCCATCGAGGAATTTCTCGCCGCCGGCTACGACGCCACCAGCATGGACCGCATCGCCGCGCGCGCGAGCGTGTCGAAGCGCACCGTCTACAACCATTTTCCGAGCAAGGAAGCGCTGTTCGCGGCCATCCTGCATCGGCTCTGGGACGCCGCGCTGACGGGCGCCGCGCCCGCCTATCGCGCCGACGCGCCGTTGCGCGCGCAACTGCTCGAACTGTTGCAGCGCAAGCTGCGGCTGATGGGCGACGCGTCGTTTCTCGCGCTCGTGCGCGTGGCGCTCGCGGCGGGCATTCACTCGCCGGAACGCGCGCGGGACATGGTCGCGCGCATCGGCGAGCGCGAGGAGGACGTGACGATCTGGATACGCGCGGCGGCCGCCGATGCGCGTCTGGGCAACGCGGACGGCGCGCCCTTCGATCCGCTGTTCGCCGCGCATCAATTGCATGCGCTGGTGAAGGGTTTCGCGTTCTGGCCGCAGGTGACGATGGGGCAGCCGACGCTCAGCGCGGCCGAGCAGGATCACGTCGCGCAAAGCGCCGCCGATATGTTTCTCGCGCGCTATGCGCGCCCGGCGGGTTCGTCGGGGACGAAGTAACGCACGCGTTTATTGTTTATCGCCCATCGAGCACGGCGGGCATGCGCTTCTCCATCACGCGAGCGCGCGCGGGATCGCGCCAGAAGCGCCACGCGAGCCAGCCCGCGATCGCCTGCGCCACCATCACGAACGCCACGCAGCCCGCCCAGCCCCACTGTCGCCACGCGGATGCCGGCAGGATGGAGCCGAGACTGCCGCCCAGGTAGTAGCACGACAGATACACGCCGATGGCCGTCGAACGCGCGGCGCCCGCCGTCTGCGAAATGAAGGCGTTCGCGGCGGCCTGCTCGACGAACACGGCCGTGGAACCGAGCGCGAGACCGCAGAGGATCGGCAGCAAACCGTGCGCGAGCGTGAGTCCCGCGGCGGGCAGCGCGAGCAGTGCCGCGTAGAGCGCGAGTTCACGCGGCGAGCGATGGCGCGCGAAGCGGCCCGCGAGCGGCGTGACCACCACGGCGAGCAGGAACACGGCGTAGAGCGCGCCGATCTGCACCGTGCCGAAGCTGTACGGCGGTTGCGCGAGGCGCAAGCCCACGAACGTGAACGTCGCGACCTGCGAGGCGAGGACGCAGGCGCCGAAGCCAAACGCGGCCAGCAGCGGACGGCGCGTGAGCAAGGCGAGGCGCGAGGGCGCGTGGCGTGTATCGCGTGCTTCGACCTGACTGTTCACGCCGGGTCTCGCACGCGCACTGACCGCCACGCGCGGCAAGCACAGATAAATCGCCACGCCCGCGCCCAGGCTCAACAGCGCCACGATATCGAGCGCGTAACGCCAGCCGAGCACCGACGCGCACGCATTGGTGATAAAGCGCCCCGCAAAGCCGCCGAGCGTGGTGCCGGCGACGAACAGCGCGCTCACTTCCGCCGACTGCTCGCGCGTGAACAGCTCGCCGATGAAGGCCACCGAGATCGCGAACACGAACGGCATCAGCATGCCCACCGCGAAACGCGCGGCCAGAAACGACGCGAAGCTGCCCGCATGCGCGACCCACAAGGCAGGCAGCACGGACAACGACGCCGCGAGCGCGATCACCGTCCGGCGCGCGAACGGCGCGGCTAAGGTGCCGACGAAAGGCGCGATAATGGCGACGGCCAGCGTGGTGGCGCTCACGCCCTGTCCTGCGCGCTCCGCGCTCACGCCGAAGGTGGCGGCGAGTTCG
Source organism: Paraburkholderia sp. Ac-20347 (assembly GCF_017104805.1). Lineage (NCBI taxonomy): Bacteria > Pseudomonadati > Pseudomonadota > Betaproteobacteria > Burkholderiales > Burkholderiaceae > Paraburkholderia > Paraburkholderia sp. Ac-20347. Next base: position 25,097 of record NZ_JAAGPN010000085.1, read on the forward strand.
CGCAGAATGCCCTGGGTCGCGTAGAGATTGAGAAACGCCGCGCAGCCGCAGAGAAAAAACGCCGCGCGCAAAGACTTGTCATGCTGGCCATTCATGGACGACGATCGCTCCCGCCTGATTCAGAGAGCAATCAGTCTCGCAATCCCGCGCCGCGCGCGCCAATACCGAATCCGTCGCGATTGATACCGGAAAAATCAGCATGCTCGACCTGCGCCGCCTGCGCTACTTCGTGACCGTCGCCGACGAACTGCATTTCGGACGCGCCGCCGAGCGCCTCCATATCGCCCAGCCGCCGCTCACGCGGCACATCGCATCGCTCGAAAACGAGCTGGGCATCCGTCTGTTCGAGCGCTCCACGCGCGCGGTCACGCTCACGCCGGAGGGCGCGCAATTTCTCGCGCACGCGCGTCAGGTGATCGAGGCCGCCGAGCAGGCGGAAGTGTCGGCGCAGCGGCTCGCACATGGCACGGCGGGACGGCTGGCGATCGGCTATACGAGTTCGATTCCGATGTCGCCCACGTTCAGTGCCATCGTGCGCGGCTTCAGCCGCGAGGCGCCCGACGTGGCGCTCACGTTTCGCGAAGTGGCCGGCACGGCACAGCCCCGGCAGATCGAAACAGGCGTGCTCGACATTGCGTTCGGCTGGGCCGCGTCCGATCACGCCGACAATGCCGCTCACACCGATCAAGCCGATGGCGCCATCGCGCAATTGACGGTGGCGCGCGAGCCGATGGTCGCCGCCGTGGCCGCGAACAGCGAGTACGCCGCGTGCGCGGCCGTCACGTTCGAGGCGCTCGCGCACGAAAGTTTTATCGCGTGGCCGCCGGGTCAGGGCTCGGTGCTCAACACGGCGCTGCATCGGCTTTGCGCGCAGGCGGGCGTCGAGCCGCGTCTCGGTCCGCGCGCGAGCCAGGTCGCCGCGCTCGTGGCGCTGGTGGCGGCGGGCCAGGGCGTCGCCATCGTGCCTGCGTTCGCGGCATCGTTGAAGATGGCCGATGTGGCCTACGTGCCCTTGATCGACGCACCCGTGCTCGACCAGATCATCGCGTGGCGCACACACGATCCTTCGCGTTGCGCGCTGCGTTTTGCGGCATTCGCGCGCGCGGCGGCAACGGCGGGTTGATCGCCGGGCTGTCGAATCTCCATCATTATTTCGTGATCCATATTATTTTTCCAGATCACGACGCGCGCAGCGCCTCCGAAGGCCGCATGCCGAACATGCGCCGATAGTCGGTCGCGAACTGGCTCAGATGCCAGAAGCCCCACGCCGCCGCCACGTCCTGCACCGATCCGGCCTCGCGTCCGCACAGATCGCGGCGCGCGCCGTTCAGACGCAGCGCACGCAGATAGGTCGCGGGCGCCATGCCCAGCACGTCCTGAAAGCAGTATTGCAGCGTGCGGCGGCTCACGAGCAACTGCTCGCACAACTCGGGCACGCCCACAGGACGCGAACGATGCGCGAGCACGTACTCGCGCGCCTGCGCGACGATCCAGCGGCGGCGCGAGGCCTGCTCCGGCGTCTGCCGGGCGCTTTCGGCGTCATCCGCGTGGCCGTGCTGCGCGCACGCGTCGAACAGGGCGGCGAGCAATTCGGCCTGCACGTCGTTGCGTTCGGCGTCGGACAGCGGCGTGCAAGCGAGGCGCGCGCCATCCGCGCCGTCATCATCGTGATCGTCGAGACGCTGTTCGAGCACCGCGCACAGATGCGCGAGGCGCGCCGCGCCCGCCTGCACGATGGGCGTTTGCGGCAGACGCGCGTCGAGCGCGACGCCTTCCACGGTCTGCGCGTAGTGGCGCAGCACCTCGCCGCGCACCACCACGCCGTAAATCGAAAACTGCGCGGGCGTGAGGAGTTCGAATTCGACGTTGCCCGGACGCATGGCGAAGGCTTCCGCGCCGAAGGGTTGCGCATCGACGCGCGCCTGCTGTCCGCGCGTGGCGGGAATGCCGAACCAGTACGCGTCGCCGCGCACCTCGCACGCCTGGCGCAGCGTGTGGCTCGTGGTCTCGCAGAAGACCTTCATGGTGTCGAGCGGGATTTCGGTCAGCGTGCCGACGAAGCGACCCGCTGCGAGCTGATCGTAGGTCTGCCGCCAGCCGACGAGGTTGCGCGCCTGCTCGTCGGCATCGTGCGCGACGCTCACGACCGCGCGCCCCGCGGGCGCGTCGGCGCCTTGCGCGGAACAGCGCGTGTTTTCAGCGGTGTTTTCAGCAGTATGGTCGGCCAGTGGCGCGAGCCGGAAAGCATCGGGCCGCTCGCTGAGCGTCGCCGCGTGGTTCATGGGTGCCTCCTTGCGCGCACTTTCTGTCAAAACGATCGGGTGATGATGCAAAACCCGCGCCAGATCGTCGGGACCCGTTGTCGCGCGGGCCGGGCCATGCGCGATGCCTGCGCGTGCGCCTCGGCGGCGCAGTCTGCGCGCTCGTCTGTTCAGTGGATGTTCATTTTTCGCACGGCGAGCGGTGCGCACCAATCCGGTGCAACCATGAGGACACGCACGATTCTGGCGAGTCCTTGTCGATGAACAGGACGTGCGCAGCATGCACATCTGCAAGGACGAACGCAGCGATTCGATGCGTCACACCGACCCGATCCGCGCGGCATCGGCAACGTCGGGCAGCAACGCGTCGCTATCGTCCTTGAGGCCGACGCCCGTCAGTTGCAGGCGGCGCGCGTGCGTCATCAGATAGTGGAGCTTGTGCGCGGCGGCTTCGTGCGGCAGACCTTCGGGCCGCACGTTGGAGATGCAGTTGCGCAGCGCGTCGTGGCAACCGACTTTCGGCGCCCACGTGAGATACACGCCGAGGCTGTCCGGCGAACTGAGGCCCGGCCGCTCGCCGATCAACATTGCCACGAGCTGTGCGCCGAGCAGTTCGCCGATCTCGTCGCCGAGCGCGACACGCGCCTGGCTCGCCACCACCACGGGACCGACGCGCCAGCCGCGTGAGGTATCGGCGTCGGCATCCGCATCAAGTCGCGTGCGCATGGCGTTGAGCAGCGGCAGCGCCTGCTTCGCCGCTGCAAACGCCGAGAGTCCGTCGCCGATCACGAACACCACGTCGGGTTTTTCACCGTCGCCGCCCGCTTGCGCGAGCGCCGCGCGGCTCTCATCCGACAGCCGCCGACCGAGATCGGGACGCCGCAAATAATGCTGACGATCGGGCGCCGCACTCGACGCACCGAGCGTCGCAAAGCCCGCGCTTTCGAGTTCGCGGCGCAGCGCGTCGGCGTCGAGCGGCTGATGCACTGCATCGCGCGCCTGCGCATGCGAGAGATTGAACGCGAGCAGCGGCGCCGTGGGCAGCGCATTGCCCGCGCGGCCGAGCGCGATGCGCGCGTTCGTGAACGCCTTCAGCCCGCTCCACGGATTCTTTTCGACGGCGTCGCTCATGCGCCCACCTCCGTGCCCGCGCCGATCCATTCGTGCGCGCCCGCCAGCAGCGGCACGCGCGCCGAGGCGGGCAGCAACGCGCCCTTCGCATCGGCGATTTCCATCGTTTCGAGCCACTCCTCGAACTCGGGCGCGCGGCGCAGGCCGAGCAGATCGCGCACGTACAGCGCGTCATGAAACGAGGTGCTCTGATAGTTGAGCATCACGTCGTCGGCGCCCGGAATGCCCATGATGAAATTGATGCCCGCCGCGCCCAGCAGCGTGAGCAGCGCGTCCATGTCGTCCTGATCGGCTTCCGCGTGATTCGTGTAGCAGATATCGCAGCCCATCGGCACGCCGAGCAGCTTGCCGCAGAAATGATCTTCGAGCCCCGCGCGAATGATCTGCTTGCCGTCGTAGAGATATTCGGGGCCGATGAAACCCACCACCGTATTCACGAGGAACGGATCGAAGCGGCGCGCCACCGCATAGGCGCGCACCTCGCAGGTCTGCTGATCGACGCCGAAATGCGCGTTCGCCGACAGCGCGCTGCCCTGCCCCGTTTCGAAGTACATCAGGTTGTTGCCGACCGTGCCGCGCTTGAGCGAAAGCGCCGCCTCGCGCGCCTCGGCGAGCAGCGCGAGCGAAATGCCGAAACTCGCGTTGGCCTTTTCTGTGCCCGCGATCGACTGGAACACGAGATCGACGGGCGCGCCTTTCTCGATCGCCGCAATCGTATTGGTGACGTGCGTGAGCACGCACGATTGCGTCGGCACGCGATAACGCTCGCGAAATCCGTCGATCATCGTGAGCAGCTTGACGATGGCCGCGAGGCTGTCGGTGGCGGGATTAATGCCGATCATCGCATCGCCGCAGCCGTACATCAGGCCGTCGAGCATCGACGCCGCGATGCCCTTCACGTCGTCGGTCGGATGATTGGGCTGCAGACGCACCGACATGCGCCCCGGCAGACCCACCGTGTTGCGAAAGCGCGTGATCACGGGACGCTTCTTCGCCACCGCGATCAGGTCCTGATTGCGCATCAGCTTCGACACCGCCGCGACCATCTCGGGCGTGAGGCCGGGGCCGATGCGTTCGAGCATGGCGCTGTCCGCTTGCGGCGACAGCAGCCAGTTGCGGAAGTCGCCGACGCTCAGATGCGCGACGGGCGCGAACGCCTGCGCGTCGTGCGTGTCGACGATCAGTCGCGTGACTTCGTCGCTTTCGTACGGAATCAGCGCTTCGTTCAGGAAGGTCTTGAGCGGCACGTTCGCGAGCGCCATTTTCGCGGCCACGCGCTCCTCCTCGCTCGCCGCCGCCACGCCCGCGAGCTGGTCGCCGCTGCGCAGCGGACTCGCCTTGGCGAGCAGGGTCTTGAGGTCCGCGAACCGATACGTGCGCGGACCGATCGTCTCCGTGTACGACATCTGCCTGATTCCTCCGCTGTCACTCTTCGAGCAGCGCGCCCGAGGTTTCGGCTTCCAGCGCCGGGCCCGCTTCCGAGGCCGCCGCGCGCTGCGCGCCGGTCGCCAGGAAATAAGCATAGCCCAGCGCGAGGAACACCACGAACACGAGCGCCACGAGCTGGTTGTACCAGACCATCGCGCCGAGACAGACGAGCGCCGCCAGCAGCGCGAACGCCGGGAAGAACGGATACAGCGGCGCACGGAACGGACGCGCCATGCGCGGCTGCTGACGGCGCAGCTTGAACAGCGCGGCCATGCTGACGATATACATGACGATCGCGCCGAACACCGACATCGTGACGATATTGGCCGTGAGCGTCTGGCCGGCGAACTGGATCAACTCGTCGCTGTAAATCGCGGCGATGCCGATCACGCCGCCCGCGATGATCGCGCGATACGGCGTCTTGAAGCGCGGATGCACCTTGGCGAGCCACGCGGGCAGATAGCCTTCGCGGGCGAGCGCGAAAATCTGCCGCGAATAACCGAGGATGATGCCGTGGAACGACGCGACGAGGCCGAACAGGCCGAGCCACACGAGCATGTGCATCCAGCCGCTATGTTCGCCGACGATGTATTTCATCGCTTGCGGCAGCGGGTCGTTGATGTTGGCGAGCTTGGTCCAGTCGCCCGCGCCGCCCGCGAACACCATCACGCCGACCGCCAGCGCGACGAGCGTGAGAATGCCCGCCACGTAGGCGATCGGAATCGAACGCTTGGGGTTTTTCGCTTCTTCGGCGGCCATCGCCACGCCTTCGATCGCGAGGAAGAACCAGATCGCGAACGGAATCGCCGCGAACATGCCGTGGAAGGAACCCATCGAAAAGTGATCGGCGCCCGACCAGCCGCCCTTCAGGAAGTGATCCCACGAAAAGCCCGGCGACACCACGCCCATGAACACGAGCAGTTCGAAGATCGCGAGCAGCGTGACGACGAGTTCGAAGGTCGCCGCGATCTGCACGCCGACGATATTGAGCGCCATGAAGACGAGATACGCGCCCATGGCCGCGTGCTTCGGTTCGAGCCCCGGAAACTGCACGTGCAGATAGGCGCCGATGGCGAGCGCGATGGCCGGCGGAGCGAACACGAACTCGACCAGCGTGGCCGCGCCCGCCAGAAAACCGCCGGCCGGACCGAAGGCGCGGCGCGCGTAGGCGAACGGGCCGCCCGCGTGCGGAATCGAGGTGGTGAGTTCGGTGAAGCTGAAAATGAAGGTGGTGTACATCGCCGCAACGAACAGCGCGGTGACGACGAAGCCCAGCGTGCCGGCGCTAGCCCAGCCGTAGCTCCAGCCGAAATATTCGCCGGAGATCACGAGCCCGACCGCGATCCCCCAAAGCTGCCAGGTGCCGAGCGTCTGCTTGAGCGCGGGCGCGCCCGCACTGCTTTTCGACTCTGCCTGCATGGTGTTCTCTCCTCGTGAAAGCCGGGCGGGCGCGCCCGCGACCGGCGAAGCAGGCCGCCCGTGCGACCTGATTCGAGCCATGCTAGAGAGTCATAAATCGACGCGTTATCGAAATTCGGCAATCTGTAATTATTACAAATTGCCTACTTTTTATCGCCATGCTCCGCCCCTTAAGGCGGCGCTAAGCCTTTCCCCTCCAGAATCCCCACCAACCTGCCGCGCCACCGCCTCAAGGGCGCGCCGCACCCCGACACACGCAATCCACCCGCGCGGCCCGCTCGCCTCTCCGGCCCGACCGCGCAGTTTCATCGAGAACCCCATGCCGTCTCGCCCGCCGTTCCGCGCCAGTTCGCTGCGCATGCATTGCCTGCTCGCCGTCGCCGCGTTATGCGCGGGCGCGCTGGGCGGTTGCACGCTGTATCGTGCGCAGCCGCTGCCCGCCGCCGCGTCGCTGACGACGCAGGATACCCTCGGTCGCCTCCAGATCGACCCGGCGAAAATGCCGCTGCCCGAACTGGCCGCGCATCGTTTCGATCCGTCCGACGGCTTCGACATCGAAGAAGTCGCGATGCTCGCCGTCGCGAACAATCCCGATCTGAAGCTCGCGCGCGACGATCTCGGCATCGCGCAGGCGCAGGCTTTTTCCGCGGGCCTGCTGCCCGATCCGCAAGTTGCGGTGTCGAGCGACTATCCGGGCGCGCTCGGTCTGTCGCGCGCGTTCAGTTACGGTCTGAGCATGGACGTCATGGCGATCGTCACGCGCGGCGCCAACAAACAATCCGCCGACGCCACCGTGCGCAAGACCGACCTCGGCCTGCTCTGGCAGGAATGGCAGGTGATCGCGCAGGCGAAGCAGCTCTACGTGAAGACGCGCTTTCAGAACGACGCGCTGCCGCTGCTCGCCAAGCAGGCCGACCTCACGCAGACGCGTTACGAACGCATCGCGCACGCCGCGAGCGAGCACAACGTGACGGCCGATAGCGCGAGCGCCGCGCTCACCGCCAGCGAAGACGCGCGCAAACAATACGCCGATCTGCTGCACGCGCGCGAGCAGACGCATCACGATCTGAACGCGCTGCTCGGCCTCGCGCCCGACGTCACGCTGCCGCTCGCCGACACGGCGCAGGACCGCGACGCCGCCCTGCTCGCCGATGCCACGCTCGACGCCGCCGTCGCCGCACTGCCGCAGCGTCGCCCCGATCTCATCGCGCTGCAGGCCGGTTACGAAGCGCAGGAGCAGAAATACCGCGCCGCGATCCTCAATCAGTTTCCGAGCCTCTCCGTGGGTTTCACGCGTCAGCGCGATACGTCGGAGATCTATACGAGCGGCTTCGCGATCAATCTGACGCTGCCCGTGTTCAATCGCAATCGCGGCAATATCGCCATCGAACAGGCCACGCGCCGGCGGCTCGCCGACGAATACCAGGCGCGTCTGAACACCGCCGCCGCCGATATCGCGCATCTGCGTGCCGACGATGCGATCGCCGCGCAGCAGCTCGCGCAGGACGAAGCCGCGCTGCCCGAACTCGAGCGCGCCGCCGCGCACGCGCAGGACGCCTACGCGCGGCACGACATCGCGCTCGGCCAGTACGTCGATGCGCAGAGCGCGGCGCTCACGCGACGTCTCGACGCCGCCACCGCGCGCGAGGCGCTCGCCGAACAGCGGATCGGTCTTCAGGCGCTGCTCGGCAGTGCGATTCCCGATCCGTACGGCTCATCCGCGCCGACGCCCGCACCCGCACCCGCACCCGCGCAGCAAACCGGCAGCGCCCCCACCACTCTCACCGTTGCCCGTTGAACCTCATGGCCGACCGTCGATTTTTCTCCCGCACGCCGATGCGTGCCGCCGCCTGCGCATGCTGCGCCCTGGCCGCGTTCGCCATTGGCGCGACGCTGCTCACCGCCGCCCACG
>NZ_JAAGPN010000086.1:0-32960 GCF_017104805.1 Paraburkholderia sp. Ac-20347
CAAGCCGGCCAACGCCGCGCGCCCGGCCAAACCGCAAGCCGAGCGCACGCAACCCGCACGCGAAGATCGCCCGCCGCGTCCCGAAGGCGAGCGCAAGGAACGCCGCGAACGCGCGCCGCGCGCGAACGTCACGCCGAACCCGATCCCGCCGATTACCTTCCCCGAAGCGCTGCCGGTCTCCGGCCGCCGCGAGGAAATCGCGCGCGCGATCGCCAACAATCAGGTCGTGATCGTCAGCGGCGAAACCGGCTCGGGCAAGACCACGCAGTTGCCGAAGATCGCGCTGTCGCTCGGACGCGGTCTCGGCGCGGGCGGCTCCGGCCTGATCGGCCACACGCAGCCGCGCCGGATCGCGGCGTCGGCGACCGGTCGGCGTATCGCCGAGGAACTGGGCACGCCGTTCGGCGAAGTGGTCGGCTACAAGGTGCGCTTCACGGACAATCTGGCGGCGGGCGCGTCGGTCAAGCTGATGACCGACGGCATTCTGCTCGCCGAGACGCAGACCGATCCGCTGCTCAAGGCCTACGACACGATCATCATCGACGAGGCGCACGAACGCAGCCTCAACATCGATTTCCTGCTCGGCTATCTGAAGGAAATCCTGCCGCGCCGTCCCGATCTCAAGCTGATCGTGACCTCGGCGACCATCGACGCGGATCGTTTCGCGCGCCATTTCGGCAGCGACGAAAAACCCGCGCCGGTGATCGAGGTGAGCGGGCGTCTGTATCCGGTCGAGGTGCGCTATCGCCCGGTGCAGGAAGACAGCCCGGCCGTGAAGAATGCGCAGGGCAGTGCGCCGACGAGGAAATCGCAGCGCGACACCGACCGCGATCTGATGGACGCGATCGTCGACGCCGTCGACGAACTCTGCCGCGAAGGCTCGGGCGACGTGCTCGTGTTCCTGCCCGGCGAGCGCGAGATTCGCGACGCCGCCGAAGCGCTGCGCAAGCATCATCCGCCGCACACGGAAATCCTGCCGCTGTTCGCGCGGCTGTCGGCGCAGGAGCAGGAGCGCGTGTTCAAGGCGTCGAACGCGCGCCGCATCGTGCTCGCGACCAACGTGGCCGAGACCTCGCTGACGGTGCCCGGCATCCGCTACGTGGTGGACACGGGCCTCGCGCGCGTGAAGCGCTATTCGTATCGCAACAAGGTCGAGCAGCTGCAGATCGAGTCGATCTCGCAGGCCGCCGCGAACCAGCGCGCGGGCCGTTGCGGCCGCGTCGCCGACGGCGTGTGCATCCGCCTTTACGAAGAGTCCGATTTCGTCGCGCGGCCGCGTTTTTCCGATCCGGAAATTCTGCGCTCGTCGCTGGCGGCCGTGATTCTGCGCATGAAGTCGCTGCATCTCACGGCGATCGAAACCTTCCCGTTCATCGAGCCGCCGCCGGGCCGCGCGATCGCGGACGGCTATCAACTGCTCAACGAACTCGGCGCCGTCGACGACGACAACGCGCTGACGACGCTCGGTCGCGAGCTGTCGCGTCTGCCGCTCGATCCGCGCGTCGGCCGCATGATTCTGGCCGCGCGCGACGAGCAATCGCTGCGCGAAGTGCTGGTGATCGCGAGCGCGCTGTCGGTGCAGGATCCGCGCGACCGGCCGATCGAGGCGCAGGAACAGGCCGATCAGGCGCATCGTCGTTTCGCCGACGAGCGCTCGGAATTTCTCCAGTGGCTCAAGATCTGGACGTGGTTCGAAGACGCCGTCGCGCACAAGAAGTCGAACAAGCAACTCGTCGATGCGTGCCGCGCGAACTTCCTTTCGCATCTGCGTCTGCGCGAATGGCGCGACGTGCATTCGCAACTGCTCACGGTCGTGCGCGAGCACGGCTGGCGCATCAACCAGTCCGACGCGACCTACGAGCAGATCCATCACGCGCTGCTGACGGGCTTGCTCGGCAACATCGGTCTCAAGGCCGACGACGAGCCGCATTATCTCGGCGCGCGCAGCATCAAGTTCCATCTGTGGCCGGGCTCGGCGCTCGTGAAGAAAGCGGGGCGCTGGGTCGTGGCGGCGGAACTCGTCGAAACGAGCCGTCTCTACGCGCGCTGCATCGCGAAGATCGAGCCGGAATGGCTCGAAAAAGTGGGCGCGCATCTGCTCAAGAAGTCGCTGTCCGAGCCGCATTGGGAGAAGCGCGCGGCGCAGGTCAGCGCGTTCGAGCGCGGCGTGCTGTACGGCTTGCCGGTGTATCAGCGACGCCGCGTGGCGTTTGGCAAGCAGGACCCGGCGCGCGCGCGCGAGTTGTTCATTCGCGGCGCGCTGGTCGAGGGCGAGTTCGACACGAAGCTGCCGTTCTTCGCGCACAACCGCAAACTGCTCGCCGACATCGAACAGCTTGAACACAAGTCGCGCCGCCAGGACGTGCTCGTCGACGACGAACTGATTTTCGGTTTCTACGATCAGGCGCTTCCCGAGGGCATGTATTCGGGCGCGTCGTTCGAGCGCTGGTATCGCGACGAGGTGAAAAAGAGCGGCCAGTCCGAGGACAAGCTGCGTCTGCTGTATCTCTCGCGCGACGACCTGATGCGCCACGAAGCGGCGGGCGTGACGACCGATCTGTTTCCGAAGCGCATGACGATGTCGGGCGTGGCGATGGCGCTCACGTATCACTTCGAGCCTGGCTCGCCGCGTGACGGCGTGACGCTCGCGGTGCCGCTCTACGCGCTCAATCAGGTCGATGCGCGCCGCTGCGAATGGCTCGTGCCGGGCATGCTCAAGGAGAAGGCGCAACTGCTGCTGAAGTCCTTGCCGCAGAAGCTGCGCCGCCATTGCGTGCCGTTGCCCGAGTACGCGGCCGGTTTCGCCGATCGCGTGAGCGGCGAGCGCTTCGGCGCGGGCGGGCTGCTGGAGGCGCTGATCATCGACGTGCGCGAGCAGAAGCAGCTCCAGTTGAAGTCCGCGGATTTCAAACTGGAGACGCTGCCCGCGCATCTGTTCATGAACTTCAAGGTGATCGACGAGCACGGTCGCCAGCTTGCGATGGGCCGCAATCTCGCGCAGTTGCGCGCGGAACTCGGCGCGCAGGCGCAGCAGCAGTTCCAGAAGCTGGCGAGCGCGACCGCGCTGGCGGCGCTGGAAACGCACGCGCAGGGCGCGAAGGAAGCAAGCGGTGGCGTTGCCGCCGGCGCAGCGCCGAACGCGAGCGCGCCGAAGAAGGTCAACGCACCGCACACGCCCGCTTCGAGCGACGCGTCGCCCGCGACGGCGCTCTACGAAAACCTCACGACCTGGAATTTCGGCAAGCTGCCCGAACTGCTGGAAATCCGCCGGGGCGGCCAGACGCTGTTCGGCTATCCGGCGCTCGTCGACCGCGCCACGCATTGCGACGTGGAAGTGTTCGATTCGCCCGAGGAGGCGGCGCGGATTCATCGCGCGGGTCTGCGCCGTCTGTTCGCGCTGCAGTTGCGCGAGCCGATCCGCTATCTGGAGAGGAATCTGCCGGGTCTGCGCGAAATGGCGATGCAATTCATGGCGCGCGCCACGCAGGAGGAATTGCGCGATCAGCTTGTCGAGTTGGCGCTCGATCGCGCCTGCCTGCAAGATCCGCTCCCCGACGACGAAGCGAGCTTCCACGCGCGCAAGGACGAAGGGCGCGGACGGCTTTCGCTGCTCGCGCAGGAAATCGCGCGGCTCGTCGGGCAGATTCTGGCGGAATTCGCGTCGGTGTCGAAAAAGCTCGTGGCGGCGAAGGCGTTCGGCGCGCCGGCCGCCGACATGCAGGCGCAGCTCGACGCGCTCATCGGCAAGCGCTTCATTCTGGAGACGCCGTATGCGCAACTCGTGCATTTCCCGCGCTACCTGAAGGGCATCGCGCTACGCATCGACAAGCTGCGTGCCGATCCCGCCCGCGACGCGCGCCAGGCTTCGGAATTCCAGCCGCTCGCGCAGCAGTATCAGCGCGCGCTTTCGCAGCGCGGCGGCGTGTTCGACGCGCGGCTCGCGGAGTTCCGCTGGTTGCTCGAAGAACTGCGGATTTCGCTGTTCGCACAGGAATTGCGCACGCCGATGCCGGTCTCGGTGAAGCGCCTGTACAAAGTGTGGGAATCGATGCAGCGATGAGGCCGGTCGCGTTGTCGTCAGGCTGATTTTTGCGGGCCATAACAATCATGGCAATCGGCCCGCAAAGGCAGAAGAAAAAGACGAAAAAGATGAGAACGGGGCGCGAAATTTCGCGCCCCGTTGTATTTCATGGGCCCTACGTCAACCTTGCGAAGCGGTAAGCGTTCTACAATCACGGATCTGCCTGGGAACGACTCTTCATGCGTAAAAACGAATTCCGCCGTGCCGCCGGTCGCTTTGCCAAACGCGCCGCCGTGTTTGCCTCTTCCGCGCTGGTCGGCGCCGCGCTGGCCACGGCCATGCCGAGTATCGCGCACGCGAACAACATCATCGTGCTGAACTCCGGCGAAGCCACGCTGAGCCTCATCGACGACAAGACGCACGAAGTCGTCGGCACCGTGCCCACGGGCAAGGAGCCGCATCACCTGTTTCCCACGCCCGACAACACCTCGCTGATCGTCGCGAATTCGGTGTCCAACAATCTGCTGTTCGTCGACCCGAAAACCGGCAAGCCGCAGCGCTGGATCGAGAACATCGAAGACCCGTATCAGCTCGGTTTCTCGCCGGACAACAAGTGGTTCGTGACCACCGGTCTGCGTCTCGACCGCCTCGACATCTATCACTACGGCGGCGCCGGTAATTTCACGGTCGCGAAGCGCTTGCCGCTTTCGGCCATGCCCAGCCACCTCGCGTTCACGAAGGACAGCAATATCGTGTTCGTGTCGCTGCAGGTGTCGGGCGAGATCGCGGCCGTCGACCTGCCCACGCAGAAAGTGCTCTGGAAGATGAAAGTGGGCGCCGCGCCGGCGGGCCTGTGGCTCACGCCCGGCGACAAATACCTGCTCGTCGGCATGACGGGCGCCGACTACGTGGCGGTCGTCGACTGGCGCAACCAGAAGGTCATCAAGACCATTCAGGTGGGCAAGGCGGCGCACAACTTCCGCTCGATGGTGGACGGCCGTCACGTGCTGGTGTCGAGTCGCGTGTCGAACGTCATCAGCATTCTCGACGAGGAGTCGCTCGAGAAAGTGGGCGAGATCAACGGCCTGCTGCCCGGACCGGACGACATGGAACTCACCGCCGACAAGCGTTATCTGTGGGTCACGTTCCGTTTCGCGAAGCGCATCGGTCTGATCGACATGCAGACGAAAAAGCTCATCAAGACGATCGCCGTGGGCCGCTCGCCGCACGGTATCTACTTCTTCGACCGCGCGCCGGTCATGTCGCCGAACGGCGCGTGACAACCGGCGTACTCCGCTAGCGTCTGCCCATGCTCGCGCTGCTGAATTCCGGCATTCACTGGCTCGCGTCCGGCGCCGACGACTGCGTGTCGTGGCTCCAGACGCTGGTCTACGTGAACGTCCTGCAGCCGGTGCTGTTCCGCTTCGGTCTGATGGACGTGGACGAAGACACGTTCGACGCGCTCTACTGGGTGATCGTCGGCGTGCTGGAAGTGGGCGTGATGTACGCGCTGCTGCGTCCGCTCGAAGCGCTCATGCCCGCGGAAAAATGGCAGGACCGCAAGGGCGTGGGCGTGGACGCCGTCTATACGTGGATCACGCGGCTCGGCATTCTCAATCTGCTGTTCTTCTTCGCCATGCAGCCGGTGTTCGACCGCGCGCAGGGCTGGCTGCGCCTGCATGGTGTGATGAGCGTCGATATCGACAATCTCTGGCCCGGCGTGACGACGCAGCCCATCGTGGCGTTCGCGATCTATCTGATCGTGCTCGACTTCTTCGGCTACTGGTATCACCGGCTCTCGCACCGCTATGGCATCTGGTGGGAGCTGCACGCCGTGCATCACAGCCAGCGCCGGATGTCGTTCTGGTGCGATAACCGCAACCATCTGCTCGACGTGCTGATGCAGTCGTGCATGTTCGCCGCCATCGCGGTCGTGATCGGCGTGCCGCCCGCGCAGTTCGTGGTGCTCGTCGCGCTCACGAATTTCGTGCAGAACGTCCAGCACGCCAATATCCGCGTGCATTTTGGCTGGCTCGGCGAGCGGCTGATCGTGAGCCCGCGCTTTCATCGCCGCCATCACGCCATCGGTTATGGCCACGAAGGGACCACCTACGGCTGCAACTTCGGCGTGCTGTTTCCGTGGTGGGACATGCTGTTCGGCAGTGCGTCGTTCAATCGCGAACTCGAACCCACGGGCATTCGCGATCAGCTCGAAGGCGTGCGCTACGGCGAGGGCTTCTGGGCGCAGCAGGGGCTGGCGTTCGGGCGCATCGCGCGCCGGCTCGGCGCTCGCGGGCGCAACAAGTCCGGCGCCCGCGACGATACTTCCGTTGCCTGAGTGCTTCACGTCGCGTTCATGCCGCGTTCCGCCGCGTGGCTTCCCCTGACTTCATGACGAAAGCGCGACGCTCCGCGTGCTGCGCCGCGCCTGCGCGCGTTTCGCCCGAGCGGCGCGCCGTGGTTTATGCTGTCGTTTTGTCGCAGTGACGCCACCGGTTTCGTGACGCTTCCCTGTCTCCCCGCTACTTTCCCGCTCGCATGAACGACTTGCTGCGCTCGCTTGGCCGCGCGCTTTCCGGCGTGTTCCATCCCGCCATGCTGCTCCTGACCATCGTGCCGTTCCTCGTGGCGGCGGGGGCATGGGGCGTCGTGCTCTATATCTTCTGGCAGCCGCTCATCGACGCGGTGCGCATCACGTTCGAAAACTGGCCGGCGATGTCCTGGCTCTATCACGTCTTCGACGCGCTCGGTTTCGGCGCGCTGCGCAGCATGATCGGGCCGTTCGTGGTCATCATCCTGTCGATTCCACTCATCGTCATCACGGTGTTGCTGCTGATCGTCGCCGTGGCGATGCCGCGCGTCATCCGCCATCTCACGGCGCGGCAGTATGCCGGCCTGGAGCCGCGGCGCGGCGGCAGCTGGTTCGGCAGCATGGGGCATTCGCTCTGGACCACGCTGCTGTGCATCGTGTTGCTGATCGTGACGCTGCCGTTCTGGTTCATTCCGCCGTTCTGCGTGCTCGTGCCGCCGCTGCTGTGGGGCTGGCTCACGTATCGCGTGATGACTTACGACGCGCTTGCGCTGCACGCGAGCGCCGAGGAACGCCGCGAGATCGTGCGCCGCCATCGTCTGCCGCTGCTGGCGATCGGCGTGGCGAGCGGTCTGCTCGGCTCGCTGCCGACGGCGATCTGGGTTGCGTCGGCGTGGCTCGTGCTGCTGTTCCCGGTGGTGGCCGCGCTGACCATCTGGATCTACGCTTTCATTCTGGTGTTCACGGCGCTCTGGTTCGGTCATTACTGCCTGCGCGCGCTGCAGCGCCTGCGCCACGAAGAGGCGCAGCATAGCGGGCACGACGTCACCATCGTCCACTGAACTCCATCACTTCATTTCCTCGACGAGGCAACTCATGGCATTTGGCGTCATCATCATCGGCGACGAGATTCTGTCAGGCCGTCGCTCCGACAAGCATCTGCCGAAGGTCATCGAACTGCTCGGCGCGCGCGGTCTCGCGCTCGACTGGGCCGAATACGTCGGCGACGATCCGGCGCGCATCACGGCCACGCTCAAGCGGTCGTTCGAATCGGGCGATATCGTGTTTTCCACCGGCGGCATCGGCGCGACGCCCGACGATCACACGCGCCAGTGCGCGGCGGCGGCGCTGGGCCTGCCACTCGCGCTGCATCCGGACGCCGAAGCGGCGATCAGCGAGCGTATCCGCGACATGCATACGGGCGCCGATCCGATCGATTTCGCGTCGCCGGAGAATCTGCATCGCTTCCAGATGGGCACCTTCCCGCAGGGCTGCGAGATCATTCCGAACGGCTACAACAAGATTCCGGGCTTTTCGATTCGCGAGCACTATTTCGTGCCGGGCTTTCCGGTGATGGCGTGGCCGATGATCGAGTGGGTGCTCGATACGAAGTACGCGCATCTGCATCATCAGACGCCGCATGCGGAGAAGTCGCTGCTGGTGTTCGAACTGCCGGAATCGACGATCACGCCGCTGATGGAGCGTATCGAGCACGATTTTCCGGGCGTGCGCGTGTTCAGCCTGCCGAGCGTGGGCGACACGGATCGCGGCGGCATTTACGCGCGCCGGCACATCGATCTGGGTGTGAAGGGCGAGCCCGAGGCGGTGGCGGCGGCGTTCGTGAAGCTGCGCGAGGGCGTGCACCTGCTGGGCGGCGATGTCGTGGAGCCGCCCGAGGCGGGCGAGGACTCGCCGGATCGCGAGCGCCGCAGCGGTCCGCGCGCCGGGTTCTGAGTTTTCGAGGTGCTCGAAGCGCTTGAGGCGCTTGAAGGGCACGCCGGGCGCATCATCGGCGTGTCATGTGGGGCGCGCAGAGTGGCCCGCTGGACGGGCGCCGCGCTGGCGTGGCCGGTCCGGCGGGCGGTTTGATTCGCGACGAATCAGGCGCCGAGCCAGGGCAGGCCGCGGAAGCACCAGCCCGTGACCGACTTGCGATGGCCTTCGGCGTTCTTGTCGCCTTCGAAGCCTTCGAGCAGGTCGTAGGCGTGCGTAAAGCCGGCTTTGGCCGCTTCGATGGCCGCGAGCTTCGAGCGGGCCGCGCTGCGGCAGAGGAACAGGACGGGCGCGTCGGTATCGCTGACGGCGCTCTTGAGCTGGGCGATGAAGTCGGTGTTCGGCACGCCGCCCGGGTAGCGCGTCCATTCGACGTGGGCATACTGACCGTCGCCGATCACGGGGCGGCCCACCCAGTCGAGTTCGGCGCGCGTGCGGACGTCAACGAGCCGGGTGCGCGGATCGAGTTGCAGAAGCTCGAACGCTTCGGCGGGCGAGAGCGCGCCCGCGTAGGGCAACTGGTTCTCGACGCGGCGCTGGTCGGCCTGGGCGTGCAATTGTTCGAGCGTACTCATGACAGCGGATCTCCTCGGATGCGTGATAGGTCCAAAGAATCATTCTAGCGCGCTGCATGAGTGCGGGAAGCCCGCATTGCGGGGCATACTCGCGCAACGACGGCGCGCGCATGACCGCTTGCGGGGCGGCGTCATCGCGAGCCGAGGCGCGCATGGGCGGAGCGCTCGCGCGCTTCAAGTGATTTTGCGCATTGTTGGTGCAGGCAGGGTGTTATGCACCATAATGAAGTGAGTTTCACGCGCCAAATTCGGGATCGCACGTATTTGGTGCATGAAGGCGCCCCGGTCGTCGAGCCTGCTCGCCGACAAGGCGCGGATTTTTCGTCCAGGTGCACGTCGGCATTGGGTTTGTGCGAGGCTGGCGCATACTTGGCACGGAAGCTGCTTTATCTGTCGCGATCGTTCGCAGCCGGTCTGCGCAAGCGGGCCGGGCAGCAACCGGCGACTAACAAGGATTGGGACGGCGGCAGCGTTCGCCGAAATCGTTAATCAGGAGAATAGGTTATGAGTAAATCCGTGGCCGACGTCATGCAACTCGTCAAGGACGAAGACGTCAAGTTTGTCGACTTCCGCTTTACCGACACGCGCGGCAAAGAGCAACACGTCTCGGTTCCGCTGTCGCACTTCGACGAAGACAAGTTCGAGTCGGGTCATGCATTTGACGGTTCGTCGATCGCCGGCTGGAAGGGCATCGAAGCCTCGGACATGCTGCTCGTTCCGGATGCGAACACGGCCTTCATCGACCCGTTCTACGAAGAGCCGACGCTGGTTCTGACCTGCGACGTGGTCGAGCCGGCTGACGGCAAGGGCTACGAGCGCGATCCGCGCTCGCTCGCGAAGCGCGCTGAAGCGTACCTGAAGAGCACGGGCCTCGGCGACACGGCCTTCTTCGGTCCGGAACCCGAATTCTTCATTTTCGACTCGGTCCAGTGGAACACGGACATGTCGGGCTCGTTCGTCAAGATCGGCTCGGAAGAAGCACCGTGGTCGTCGAGCAAGGAATTCGAAGGCGGCAACACGGGTCACCGTCCGGGCGTCAAGGGCGGCTACTTCCCGGTCGCGCCGGTCGACACGTTCCAGGACATCCGTTCGGAAATGTGTCTGCTGCTCGAACAGATCGGCATCCCGGTCGAAGTGCACCACCACGAAGTCGCTGGTCAAGGCCAGAACGAAATCGGCACGAAGTTCTCGACGCTGGTTCAGCGCGCGGACTGGACGCAGCAGATGAAGTACATCATCCATAACGTGGCGCACACGTATGGCAAGACGGCGACGTTCATGCCGAAGCCGATCGTTGGCGACAACGGTTCGGGCATGCACGTTCACCAGTCGATCTGGAAGGACGGCCAGAACCTGTTCGCAGGCAACGGCTACGCAGGTCTGTCGGAATTCGCGCTGTTCTACATCGGCGGCATCATCAAGCACGCTCGCGCGCTGAACGCCATCACGAACCCGTCGACGAACTCGTACAAGCGTCTGGTTCCGCACTTCGAAGCACCGGTCAAGCTGGCTTACTCGGCACGCAACCGTTCGGCGTCGATCCGTATTCCGCACGTCTCGAACCCGAAGGGCCGCCGTATCGAAACGCGCTTCCCGGATCCGATGGCCAATCCGTACCTGTGCTTCTCGGCACTGATGATGGCAGGTCTGGACGGCGTGCAGAACAAGATCCATCCGGGCGAAGCCGCCGACAAGAACCTGTACGACTTGCCGCCGGAAGAGGATGCAAAGATCCCGACCGTCTGCGCCGGCCTCGACCAGGCTCTGGAAGCGCTCGACAAGGATCGCGAATTCCTGACGCGCGGTGGCGTGTTCACGGATTCGATGATCGACGCCTACCTCGCACTGAAGGAAGGCGAACTGCAACGCGTGCGTATGACGACGCACCCGGTCGAGTTCGAACTGTACTACTCGCTGTAAAGCGCGCTGTAATCGACGATGGCGCTTCGCTCGCAACCGCGCAGCGAAGTGTCCATCCGACATCGGCGATCGGTCACGAAGGGACGGCGGTGCCGTCCCTTTTTCGTTGGTCCGCTCGCCGCGTTGCCGTCACTCAACGACAGGGACAGGGAGCCGGTGCGCCGCGTGGCGGCCGGCCATGCAAGATGGTGCTCAAGAATCTGATCAAGGCAAGAAAGGGCCACGCGGAGCCGCTTTCGGACGACGCGCCGCTCGTCGAGTCGGGTCTCTTGCCCGGCTTCGAGGCGCTGCCCACCGTCGTGCTCGTGCTCGACAAGCGCAGCCTGCGCGTGGCGTTCGCGAACCCCTCGGCCGAGGCGATGCTCGATCTGTCGCGCCGGCAGCTTTCGCAGATGGTGTGGTCCGATCTGTTCTCGAATGCCGATGAACTGCTCGAAACCATCGCGTCGATCGCCGCACACCGCTTTCACGCGACGCGGCTCGACGCCTCGCTCGAACGGCCGGGCCGCGAGTCGCTGCATGTGCATGCGATCGTCGGCTTTCTGGAGAGCGCGCCCGACTACGTGCTGCTCGAACTGTTCGAGAACGAGCGGCATATCCGCACCGACCGCGAGGAGCGCATTCACGACCTCGCGACGGTCAACAAGCATCTGATCCGCAATCTCGCGCACGAGATCAAGAATCCGCTCGGCGGCATTCGCGGCGCGGCGCAGCTGCTCGAATTCGAACTCGGCACGCTCGAGCGCGGCGAGTTGCGCGAGTACACGCAGGTGGTCATCAAGGAGTCGGATCGTCTGCAGACGCTCGTCGACCGGCTGCTCGAACCGCATCGTCATCCGCACATCGTCGGCGACGTGAATATTCACGAAGTCTGCGAGCGCGTGCGCGCCGTGATACTCGCGGAGTTTCCGCGCGGCCTCACGATCGAGCGCGATTACGACGTGAGCGTGCCCGACCTGCGCGGTGACAAGGAGCAGCTGATTCAGGCGCTGCTCAACATCGTGCGCAACGCGGCGCAGGCGCTGCGCGAACGCATTTCGCAGGGCGACGCGCGCATCGAATTGCGCACGCGCATCGCCCGCAAGATCACGATTTCAAAACGCCTGTGCAAGCTGGCATTGGACTTGCATATCATCGACAACGGCCCCGGCATTCCCGAGGATATTCGCGACCGCATCTTCTATCCGCTCGTCTCCGGACGCGAGGATGGCAGCGGTCTCGGCCTCACGCTCGCGCAGACTTTCGTGCAACAGCACGACGGCCTGATCGAAGTGGAAAGCCGGCCCGGTCATACCGAGTTTCAGATTTTGCTGCCGCTCGACAACTGATCTCACGACCCGCAAGCCACCAAGACTTCTGACCGACCTTATGAAGCCGATCTGGATAGTTGACGACGACCAATCGATTCGCTGGGTGCTCGAAAAAGCACTCGCACGCGAAAATTTCGCAACCCGCAGCTTCTCGAACGTGCGCGAAGCCGCGAGCGCGCTCGACCACGACAGCCCGCAGGTGCTCGTCTCCGATATCCGCATGCCAGGCGGCTCGGGGCTCGAACTGCTGCAGACCGTGCGCGAGCGTCTGCCGGGACTGCCTGTCATCATCATGACGGCGTTCTCCGACCTCGACAGCGCGGTGGCCGCGTTCCAGGGCGGTGCATTCGAATATCTCGCCAAGCCCTTCGACGTCGACAAGGCCGTCGAGCTGATTCGCCGCGCCGTCGACGAAAGCATGCGTGGTGAACAGCAGTGGGACGACCGTCCCGCCGAAGCGCCCGAGATGCTGGGCCAGGCGCCCGCGATGCAGGACATGTTCCGCGCGATCGGCCGCCTTTCGCATTCGGCGGCGACCGTGCTCATCACGGGCGAGTCGGGCACCGGAAAGGAGCTTGTCGCGCGCGCCCTGCACCGACATAGCCCACGCGCGAACGGTCCGTTCATCGCACTGAACACTGCGGCCATTCCGAAAGATCTTCTGGAATCCGAACTGTTCGGCCACGAACGTGGCGCGTTCACGGGCGCGCAGGCGATGCGCCAGGGCCGCTTCGAGCAAGCCGAGAACGGCACGCTGTTTCTCGATGAAATCGGCGACATGCCCTTCGATCTGCAAACGCGTCTGCTGCGTGTGCTTTCCGACGGCCAGTTCTATCGCGTGGGCGGTCACAATCCGCTGCGCGCCAACGTGCGCGTGATTGCGGCCACGCACCAGAATCTCGAAACGCGCGTGCGTCAGGGTCTGTTCCGCGAGGACTTGTATCACCGCCTGAACGTGATCCGCCTGCGCTTGCCGGCGCTGCGCGAGCGCAGCGAGGATATCCCGCTGCTCACGCGCCACTTCCTGCAAAAGAGCGCGCGCGAACTGGGCGTGGAGCCCAAGCGCGTGTCGGACGAAGCGCTCGCGTATATGTCGTCGCTGCCGTTTCAGGGCAACGTGCGCCAGCTCGAGAATCTCGCGAACTGGCTCACGGTGATGGCGCCCGCGCAGACCATCGAAATCAAGGATCTGCCGCCGGATCTGCTGCCGTCGCATATCGCGGCGGGCGAGGGCGCGGCGGGTTCGGGCGAACTGGCCAACGCCGGTGCGGCCGCGTACGACGGCGCGCAGGCGGGCGCCGGTGCCGTGGGCGGCGTGCCGGGCGCGGCGAGCGTGCCGGGATTCGGTGGCGCGGCTGGCGCAGCCGTGGGCGGTTTCTCCGCGGCGAACGGCGTCGCCGCTGCAGCGGCGCTCGCGGTGAGCGTGTGGGAAAGCGGCCTGCGCACGGAAGTCGCGCGGCTGCTGCGCGAAAACAGCGCCGACGTCATGGACGAGCTCTCGCGCCGTTTCGAAGCGGCCGTGATCCGCGAGGCGCTGGACTTCACGCGTGGTCGCAAGGTCGAGGCCGCCGAGCGCCTCGGCATCGGCCGCAACACCATTACGCGCAAGATCCAGGAACTGAATCTGGAATAAGAAGGGCACGGTGCATCGGCTCCAGGCGGGCCGATGCACCGTGCGCGTGCGCGTTCACGCGCTGGGGCATAATCGACGCTGGTTTCTTGCAGACGATCGAACATGCCCGTGAATTCTCCCTGGCCCGCCGAGGCCGATCCCTTTCTCTCCCTCGAATCGCTCGACGATCCCGCCGCCATGACGTGGGTCGAGGCGCAGAACGCGCGCACGCGTGCTGCGTGGCACGGCGGCGCGCGTTTCGACGCGCTGGAGAAGCGCCTCGCGCAAGCCTATCTGCCGCGCGAACGGCCGGTGATTCCGAGCCGCTGGCTCGAATGGGCCTACGATCTGTGGGAAGACGAGGACAATCCGAAGGGCCTGTGGCGCCGCGCGAAATGGGCCGACTGGCGCGCGCATCAACCGGTGTGGGAAACGCTGCTCGACTTCGATGCGCTCGGCGCGGCTGAAGGCATGCCGTGGGTCTGCGCGGGCATCGACATTCTGTATCCCGATGGCGACCGCGCGTTGATTCAGCTTTCCGATGGCGGCGCCGACGCCGTCACGGTGCGCGAGTTCGATCTCGAGCGGCGCGTGTTCGTCGATGGCGGTTTCTGCATCGAGAAGGAAGGCAAGCACACGATTTCGTGGATCGATCGCGACACGGTCTACGTCGGCTGGGATCACGGCAAGAAGACGCTCACGCGCTCGGGTTATCCGCGCGAGGTGCGCCGCTGGACGCGCGGCACGCGCCTCGTCGATGCACCCGTGGTGTTTCGCGGCGAGTTCGACGACATCAGCGTCGAGGGCGACTACGATCCGGTCGAGCAACGCCACGATGTGGTGCGCGCGGTCGACTTCTTCGATTCCCATACCTATCGGCTCGACGAGCGCGGCGAATGGCAGCTCTACGACGTGCCTGCGCACGTGGCCGTGGGCGCGTGGCATGGCTGGCTCATGCTCGAACCGCGTCTCGACTGGACGATCGGTGCGCACACGTACGCGGGCGGTTCGCTGCTCGCGATCCGCGAAGATGCGTTCGTGGCCGGCGAGCGTGCGTTCACGCCGCTCTTTACGCCGACGCCCGTGACGTCCGCGTGCGACTGGACCAATACGAAAAACGTCTTGATCGTTTCCTGGCTCGACGACGTGCAAAGCCGCACGATGCTCTGGCAGCCGGTCGAGCAAGACGGCGCATGGACGTGGCATTCGCGCAGCTTTCCTGGCCGCGCGAGTTCGCAGGTCGATGTCTCGCCGATCGAAGACACGCTCAATGATGAAGTGTTCGTCGACGTCGACGACTATCTGCTGCCGCCCGAATACTGGCTCGCCGATCTCGCGCAGCAGGATCTGCAGAACTGGGAATTGCTTGATCGCTGGCCCACGCAGTTCGACGCGGGGCCGTTCACGGTGATCCGCTCGCACGCGCGTTCGGCCGACGGCACGATGGTGCCGTTCACAGTCGTCGGTCCGCGCGCCGCGCTCGAAGGCGATGCGCGCAAGCCGCTGCCGTGTCTGCTGACGGGCTACGGCGGCTTCTCGATCGCGCTCACGCCGCAGTATCTCGTGGGCTCGGGCATCGGCTGGCTGGAGCAGGGCGGCATCGTCGCGATCGCGCATATCCGCGGCGGCGGCGAATACGGCACGGCGTGGCATGTGCAGGCGCAGCGCGAGCATCGGCAGCGTTCCTTCGACGACTTCATCGCCGTCTCGCAGGCGCTGGTGTCGCAAGGCTATACGAGCGCGCCGCAACTCGGTATCAAGGGCGGCAGCAACGGCGGCCTGCTGGTCGGCGCGTGCATGGTGCAGCGGCCGGAGCTGTTCGGCGCGGTGGTCTGCGAAGTGCCGCTGCTCGACATGGAGCGTTATCCGCTGCTGCACGCGGGTGCATCGTGGATGGACGAATACGGCGATCCCGAAGATGCCGAAGAAGGCGCGGCGCTCGCGGCGTACTCGCCGTATCAGCGCGTGAAGCCGGGTGTCGCGTATCCGCCGGTGCTGTTCACGACCTCGACCAGCGACGATCGCGTGCATCCCGCGCACGCGCGCAAGATGGTCGCGCGCATGCAGGAGCAGGGGCACGCGAACGTCTGGTATCTGGAGAACACGGAAGGCGGCCACGGGCCGGGCAGCGATTCGCTGGAACGCGCGCAGTACGACGCGCTCGTTTATCGCTTCCTGTGGACCACGCTCGGCGGAACGTGGTGAAAGATCAGCGTGAGGCGCGCGTGCGCATCACGTTAGCCGCGCGCGATTGAGTCTTCGCGCGCGGTCATACGGCGCGCTCAGCCCGCGAGCGTGACTTCGGCGATGACCGGCGTATGGTCGGACGGCTGCTCCCATTTGCGCGGCACCTTGTCGACTTCGCACGCGGTGAGCGTGGTCGCGAGCGCGGGCGAGAGCAGAATGTGGTCGATGCGCAAGCCCGCGTTGCGACGGAACGCGAACATGCGGTAGTCCCACCACGTGAACAGTTTTTCCGGCTGCTCGAACTGGCGGAACGCATCGACGAAACCGAGCGCGATGAGCCGCTGGAACTGCGCGCGCTCCTCGGGCGAGACGAGATTCTGGCCTTCCCACGCTTTCGGGTCGTGCACGTCGCGGTCTTCGGGCGCGATGTTGTAATCGCCGAGCAGCGCGAGCTTCGGATACTGCTGCATTTCTGCGGCAAGCCAGTCGTGCATCGCGTTGAGCCAGTCGAGCTTGTACGCGAATTTTTCGCTGCCCGGCGCCTGGCCGTTCGGGAAATACGCGCAGACGATGCGCGTGCCCTCGACCGTCACGGCGACCACGCGCTGCTGCGGATCTTCGAAGCCGGGAATATTGCGCACGACGGTGCTTTCGTCGACGTTCAGGCCGTCGCGCACGAGAATGGCCACGCCGTTATAGGTTTTCTGGCCGGTGAACCAGCTGCGATAACCGTGCGCTTCGAGTTCGGCGCGCGGGTATTTATCGTCGGTGAGCTTCAGTTCCTGAAGACAGAGCACGTCGACCTTGCTCTCGCCGAGCCAGTCGATGACGTGCTGCAGGCGGACCTTCAGGGAATTGACGTTCCAGGTGGCGATTTTCATGAGTTGCTGAACAGGTAAAGAGCGCGGTGAAGCGGGCGCGACAAATCGGGCCGGCCACCGCGCGCGCGTCGAACGAACCGGCGCGCGCCGCGAACCGGCGTTTCCCGCATCATACCTGGCTGCGGGCGATCATGAGTCAACCGGCACGCGCAGGGCGCAAATTTCACCATTCTTCGAGCCACGGACGCAGGTCGAGCTCGTGCGTCCACGCATCGCGCGGCTGCTGATGCAGCATCCAGTAAGCGTCGGCGATATGGTCGGGATTCAGGATGCCGTCGCGTTCCTTGAGCTTGTAGCGCTCCGGAAAATTCTCGCGGATGAATTCGGTATCGATCGCGCCATCGACGATGATCTGCGCGACGTGCACGCCTTCCGGCCCGAGTTCGCGCGCCATCGATTGCGCGAGCGCGCGCAGCGCGTGCTTCGCGCCCGCGAAAGCGGAGAAGCCCGGGCGTCCGCGCAGGCTCGCTGTCGCGCCGGTGAAAAAGATCGAGCCGCGCGCGCGTGGCAACATGACTTTCGCCGCCTCGCGTCCCATCAAAAAGCCCGCAAAACAGGCCATTTCCCACACCTTGTGATACACGCGCGCCGTGGTTTCGGTGATGCTGAAACGCACGTTCGCGCCGATATTGAAGATCGCGACTTCGATCGGCGCGATGTTCGTCTCGATCTCGGCAAATAGCGCGATCATGTCCTCTTCCTTGCGCGCGTCCGAACCGAACGCGTGCGCGACGCCGCCTTCGGCTTCGATCTGCGCGACGAGCGGCGCGAGCTTGTCCGCCTGGCGGCGCGTCACGCAGGCGATATAGCCTTCGCGTGCGAAACGTCGGGCAATTGCGCTGCCGGTTGCATCGCCTGCGCCGATCACGAGCACGGCTTTCTTTTGCGTCATGGTGGTTTGTCTCCTTGTCATGTTTGCCTGCATGGAGGAATATGCGTCAAACGAATTCACACACGCATGGAGGAGCGACAATGCAGGACATCAGCGTGCAGTTTCTGTTTGACTTTGGCAGTCCTAATGCTTACTTGAGCCACAAGATCATTCCCGCGATCGAAGCGCGTCACGGCGTGCGTTTCGAGTATGTGCCCATTCTGCTCGGCGGCCTGTTCAAGATGACCGGCAATCGCTCGCCGGCCGAAAGCACGGCGCAGATCGAGAACAAGCGCAAATATCTGTTCGTGGAGATGAAGCGGTTTATCGCGAAGCACGGCCTCAGTGCGTATCGGATGAATCCGCATTTTCCGGTCAATACGCTGCAGATCATGCGTGGCGCGGTGGCGGCGCAGCGCGAGGGCGTGTTCGAACGCTACGTCGATCGCATGTTCGCGCATATGTGGGAGGACGGGCTGAAGCTCGACGATCCCGACGTGCTGCGCGCCACGCTGCAAGCCGATGGATTCGATGTCGCGCGTTTTGAAACGCTGCTCGCGGACGCCGATGTGAAAGCGGGTTTGCTCGCGAATACGCAACAGGCGTTCGAGCGCGGCGCGTTCGGTGCGCCGACGTTCTTTGTCGGCGACGAGATGTTCTTTGGGAAGGATCAACTGCGCGATGTCGAAGACGAAATCGTGCGCGTGAAAGGCGGCGCGTAGTGTCGTAGCGGCCTTGGCGGCGAAGCGGGGAGCGCAGATGCGGTGCATGCGCTTCCCCGTTTCGATCGTGCTTGTCGCGTATCGCGTATCAGACCGCGGCGGGCGCTTCGGCTTCGCTCGCCGACATCACGCCGATCCGCTCACGCGCCGCATCGTATTCGCGCTTCAGACGCGCGATCAGATCGGCGGCGGGCACGATCGCTTTCACCGCACCGATGCCCTGGCCCGAACCCCAGATGTCCTTCCACGGCTTCACGCGGTTGGAGCCGAAATTCATGGCGGTGGGATCCGATTCCGGCAGCGCGTCCGGATCGAGGCCGCTCGCGACGATGCTCGAACGCAGATAGTTGCCGTGCACGCCCGTGAAGAGATTCGAGTAGACGATATCGGCGGCGTCGCTGTCGACGATCATCTGCTTGTAGGCTTCGACCGCGTTCGCTTCCTGCGTGGCGATAAACGCCGAGCCGATGTACGCGAGGTCCGCGCCCGCCGCCTGCGCGGCGAGAATCGCGTTGCCGTTGCCGATCGCGCCCGAGAGCAGCAGCGGGCCGTCGAACCATTCGCGGATCTCGTGAATCAGCGCGAACGGCGAGAGCGTGCCCGCATGGCCGCCGGCGCCGGCCGCGACGGCGATCAGACCGTCGGCGCCTTTCTCGATGGCTTTCTTCGCGAACTTGTTGTTGATGACGTCGTGCAGCACGATGCCGCCCCAGCCATGCACCGCCTGATTCACTTCCTCGCGCGCGCCCAGCGACGTGATGACGATCGGCACCTTGTATTGCGCACAGATACCCAGATCGTGCTGCAGCCGGTCGTTCGACTTGTGGACGATCTGGTTCACTGCGAACGGCGCGGCCGGACGATCAGGATGCTTCGCGTTGTATTCGGCGAGTTCGGTGGTGATGCGGTCGAGCCACTCGCCGAGCACGTGCTCGGGGCGGGCGTTGAGCGCCGGGAAGGAGCCGACCACGCCCGCCTTGCACTGCGCGATCACGAGATCGGGATTCGAGATGATGAAGAGCGGCGAGCCGACGACCGGAATCGACAGGCCACGGCGCAGCACGGCGGGCAGGGACATCCCTTATCTCCTTGATGATGGCGGCGGCCCGCGATGGGCGCCGACGCGTTGTTCGTAGGGCGGGCGCTTGCACGCGCCGGCAGGGCTAAACATAGCAAAGGCGACCGCACTATGCAACCAGTTGCATAGTGCAGTTTCTCGAACTCGCCCGGGACCGTGACGGGAGATATTCGGGACGGAACCAGGGCGGCAGCGCGGGAGGCGTGGTTTAGAATCGCCGCATGTCGACTCCTCACGCCATCCTCATCGCCCTGCTCGAAAAGCCGTCGTCGGGCTATGACCTCGCCCGGCGCTTCGACCGGGCTATCGGCTATTTCTGGCAGGCCACGCATCAGCAGATCTACCGCGAACTCGGCCGCATGGTCGCGTCGGGCTGGGTGACGGTGGTCGAGGAGGGCGCGGCGGCGTCACGCAAGAAGATCTACCGTGTGCTGCCCGTGGGGCGCGAGGAAGTCGCGCGCTGGGTGCGCGAGACGCAGCTTGGCGTGGATGATCGCAACGTGTTCCTGCTCAAGCTGCGGGCGGATGCGGTGATTGGCCCGCTGGGGCTCGGCGACGAATTGCGGCGCTTGATCGACGAGGCGAGTGCGCGTCTGGAGACCTATCGCGAGATCGAGCGGCGCGACTTCGGTGCGGTGCAACTCACGCGTGCGCAGCAGTTGCAGTATGCGATTCTCAAGGCGGGTATTCACACGCAGACACAGTGGCTTGCGTGGGCCGAGGAATTGCGGGCGATCGTGGGCGATGAAGCGGCTTGAAACCCGGTGCGCACGCCGTTTGAATATGCTTCGGATGCCGAAGTAATTTGCAGGGGCAATGATCGCGCCAGACGACACATGAACACGATGATGAAAAAAGTGTTGACGTAACGGAATCGAGGTCCTATAATTCTTTTCTCTGACGGACGCGGGGTGGAGCAGTCTGGCAGCTCGTCGGGCTCATAACCCGAAGGTCACAGGTTCAAATCCTGTCCCCGCAACCAAGGATTCTCAAAGCCCGCACGATGCAAATCGTGCGGGCTTTATCCTTTGCAGCGCCGCATCAGCGCGGCGCTACCTTTGCCTTCCTCTCACGCTTCATTCAACGCCCAATCCACCGCGGCCTGCGCATGCAGCGCCGTCGTGTCGAACACGGGCAGCGCGGAATCTTCGGCACGTATCAGCAGCGTGATCTCGGTGCAGCCGAGTATCACAGCCTGCGCCCCGGCCTGTGCCAGCGCTTCGATCGTGCGCTGATAAACCTGCCGCGATTCCGTTTTCACATTCCCGTGGCACAACTCGTCATAAATGATGCGATGCACGTCGGCGCGCGCCGCGTCGTCGGGCACGATCGCCTCGATGCCGTGGACGTCGCGCAGCCGCCCCACGTAGAAGTCCTGCTCCATCGTATAGCGCGTGCCCAGCAGGCCGACGCGTGTCACGCCCGCCGCGCGCAGCGCCGCGCCGGTCGGGTCCGCGATATGCAGGAAGGGAATGGCGATGGCGGCTTCGATCGACGCGCACACACGATGCATCGTGTTGGTCGCGAGCAGCACAATCCCCGCGCCGCCGCGTTCGAGCTGCGTCGCCGCCTGCGCCATCTGCACGCCGAGCGCGTCCCAGTCGCCCGCCCGCTGGAGCGCTTCGATATCGGCGAAATCGACGGTCGCCATCAGGCTGCGTGCGTTGTGATGGCCGCCCAGCCGTGCCTTCGTATAGGTGTTGAGCAGGCGGTAATATTCCGCCGACGATTCCCAGCTCATGCCGCCAATCACACCGATCGTTTTCATCATTTGCCGTTGCCGAAAGAGGTAAGGATCGAACGAGTATAGGCGTGTGTCCTGCGCTGTACAGGTACGGTGCGGCGCAAGTGTCACGATACGGATTGGGCACGGCACGCGGACAGTTGTCGCGAAATTCGATCACTTCAGTACAGTCGGGCGCGGGTGCGCGGGTGTATTGGTGCTTCGCTGTAGCTCCCGAACTGGCACCTCATTTCTGGCGCCGATAGAATCGGATCACATGTCGCGATGCGCAGGCCGCATCGGGCCCACAACAAGACGCCACCCAGGAGCCTCACCATGGACCTGATCGTTCGCCGCGCCGTGCTCGCGCATGGCCATCCCGCTGGCCATGCCACTGTCGATATCGGTATCGAGTCAGGGCGCATCGTGGCCGTTGCGCCGCATATCGACACCCAGGCGGACGCTCAGGCGCGCGAGGTGATCGACGCGGGCGGCATGCTCGTGAGCGCGCCATTCATCGACGCACATTTCCACATGGACGCCACGCTGTCGTACGGGCTGCCGCGCGTGAACGCATCGGGCACGCTACTCGAAGGCATCGCGCTGTGGGGCGAACTCAAGCCGCATCTCACTCAGGAAGCGCTCGTCGAGCGTGCGTTGCAGTACTGCGATTGGGCCGTCGCGCGCGGGTTGCTGGCGATCCGCTCGCATGTCGATGTCTGCGACGAACGACTGCTCGCGGTCGAAGCGCTGCTCGAAGTGAAGCGTCGCGTCGCGCCTTATCTCGATCTGCAACTCGTGGCCTTTCCGCAAGACGGCGTGCTGCGCAGTCCGGGCGCGTTCGACAATCTCAAGCGTGCGATTGCGATGGGCGTCGACGTGGTCGGCGGCATTCCGCATTTCGAGCGCACGATGGCCGACGGCGCGGAATCCGTGCGACTGCTCTGCGAATTCGCCGCGGAAAAAGGCCTGCGCGTGGACATGCATTGCGACGAGTCCGACGATCCACTCTCGCGTCACATCGAAACGCTGGCGGCGCAGACGCACCGCCTCGGATTGCATGGGCGCGTGACCGGTTCGCATCTGACCTCGATGCACTCGATGGACAACTACTACGTGAGCAAGCTGATTCCGCTGATTCGCGAGTCGGGCGTGGCGGCGATTGCGAATCCGCTCATCAACATCACGTTGCAGGGGCGCGCCGATACCTATCCGAAGCGGCGCGGCATGACGCGCGTGCCCGAGTTGATGGCGGCGGGCGTGACGGTCGCGTTCGGCCACGATTGCGTGATGGACCCGTGGTACAGCTTCGGTTCGGGCGACATGCTCGAAGTCGCGCACATGGGCCTGCACGTCGCGCAGATGACGGGCGTCGACGCCACGCGCGCGTGTTTCGATGCGGTCACGGTCAATCCCGCACAGATTCTCGGGCTCGAAGGCTACGGCATCGCGCCGGGCTGTGCCGCGAATCTCGTCGTGCTCGATGCGCGCGATCCGATCGAGGCGATTCGCCTGCGTGCCGCGCGACTCGCGGTCGTGAGCCGGGGCAGGGTGGTGAGCCGGCAACCGGCGCAACGCGCGTCGCTCACGCTCGACGGACGGCCCGAAAGCGTCGATTTCAAGCTGCATCGCTGAATGCCGAAGCGCTGGCAGCGCTATCGAGCGGCCATAAAAAAACCGCGCACCGAAGTGCGCGGTTTTGCTTTTCAGCGCAGCGGTCGTGAACCGCGGTGAACCGCTGTGAGCGCGACGGCGCTCAATGCGCCGGCGGCTGCTCCATGCCGTTGTGGCGCAGCAGGGCGTCGATGCTCGGCTCGCGGCCGCGGAACGCCTTGAACGATTCCATCGCCGGACGGCTGCCGCCCACTTCCAGAATCTCCTTGCGATAGCGCGTGCCGGTGGCCGCGTCGAGCACGCTCGACTTGGTGGCTTGCGCGGCTTCCTCGAACGCCGCGTAGGCGTCGGCGGACAGCACTTCGGCCCACTTGTAGCTGTAGTAGCCCGCCGCGTAGCCGCCCGCGAAGATGTGGCTGAACGTATTCGGCCAGCGCGAGAACGGCGCCTGCGGAATCACGTGATAACGCTCGTTGATTTCGCGCGCGAGTTCGTTCACGGTCTTGCCCTTCGAGGCGTCGAAGTCCACGTGCAGCGCCATGTCGAACATCGAGAACACGATCTGGCGCAGCGTGCCGAGACCGCTCTGGAAGTTCTTCGCGGCGAGCATCTTGTCGAAGAGTTCGCGCGGCAGCGGCTTGGCCGTGTCGACGTGCGAGGTCATCTCCGTGAGGACGTCCCATTCCCAGCAGAAGTTTTCCATGAACTGCGACGGCAGTTCGACCGCGTCCCATTCCACGCCGTTGATGCCGGAGACCGAGAGTTCATCGACGCGCGTGAGCATGTGATGCAGGCCGTGGCCGAACTCGTGGAACAGCGTGATGACTTCGTCGTGCGTGAAGCAGGCCGGACGGCCGCCCACCGGCGCCGAGAAGTTGCAGGTGAGGTACGCGACCGGCGTCTGCACGCCGTTGGCTTCGAGCTTGCGGCGCGAGCGCGCGTCGTCCATCCATGCGCCGCCGCGCTTGCCTTCGCGTGCGTAGAGGTCGAGGTAGAACTGCGCGACCAGCGTGCCGTCGGTGTTTTCGACGCGGAAGAAGCGCACCTCGTTGTTCCAGACCGGCGCGCTGTCGTCGCGGATGCGCACGCCGAACAGCGTTTCCGTGACCTTGAAGAGACCCTTGAGCACGAAGTCTTCGGGGAAGTACTGCTTCACTTCGTTTTCGGAGAACGAATAGCGCTTCTGGCGCAGACGCTCGGCGGCGAAAGCCATGTCCCACGGTTCGAGTTGCGTGAGGCCGAATTCGCTGGCGGCGAATTCGCGCAGCTCTTCCCAGTCTTTCTCGGCGTGCGGACGCGCGCGCGTGGCGAGGTCTTCGAGGAAGCTCATGACCTGCGCGGGCGATTCGGCCATCTTCGGCGTGAGCGAGACTTCGGCGAAGTTGTTGTAGCCGAGCATCTTCGCTTCTTCGGCGCGCAGCTTGAGCTGTTCGTCGACGATCGCGGTGTTGTCCCATTCAGGCTTGCCGCCGCCATAGACCGCGCCAAGTTCCGAGGCGCGCGTGACGTAGGCGCGGTACATCGTTTCGCGCATCGCGCGGTTTTCCGAGTACTGCAGCACCGGGAAATACGAGGGGAAGTGCAGCGTGAACTTCCAGCCTTCCTGGTTCTCGCGCTCGGCGGCTTCGCGCGCGGCGGCGATCACGTCTTCGGGCAGGCCGACCAGTTCGCTCTCGTCCTTCGCGTAGAACGCGTAGGCGTTGGTCGCGTCGAGCACGTGGTCCGAGAACGCCTTCGAGAGCGCGGCCTGGCGCTCCTGCAATTCGGCGAAACGCGGCTTCTGCTCTTCGGGCAACTCCGCGCCCGAGAGGCGGAAGTCGCGCAGTGCGTTGTCGAGAATCTTCTTGCGCTCGCTCGTGAGCAGCTGGAACGAGTTGTGATTCGTGATGGCCTTGTACTTCTCGTACAGCGCGAGATTCTGGCCGACGCTCGACCAGAACTCGGTCACGCGCGGCAGATTCTCGCCGTAGACGGCGCGCAGCTCGGGCGTATCGGCGACGGCGTTCAGATGGCCGATCACGCCCCAGGCGCGCGAGAGCGGTTCGGTGACGCGCTCGACGGGCTCGACCACGTCGCTCCATTGCGCGGGCGTCATCGGTTGCGCGGCGCGTTCGACGGCGGCGTTGGCGTTCGCGAGCAGCACGTCGAGCGCGGGCGTCACGTGTTCGGGGCGGATTTCGCCGAAGCGCGGCAGGCCGGAGAAGTCGAGCAGCGGATTATCGGAGGAAGTCGTTGCCATGGTGCGTCCTGTTCCTTCTGTCGCGGTTAATCGATTCGGGGCGCCGCGTGGTCGCGCGCCCCGGCTGTGGGTTCGTTAGATCGGTTATTGGGGCGCAGTGTGCGCTTTCCAACCGGGTCATGCGAGCAAATTAGCAGAAGTCGGCTCGCGGCGGCGAAATCCCGGCGCGCGAAACGGCGCGCGCACGGGCATCGGGCGTAAAAAAGCCCCGGATTTCCGGGGCTTTTTGAAGTCGACGCAGGCGCGCCATGTTGCGTCGCGCAATGCGAGGATCGGTGCAACGTGCGGCAAACACCGGGCCAACAGCGACCTTACACGCCGGCCGCGCGCTCCGCGGCTTCGATCGTGTTGACGAGCAGCATCGTGATGGTCATCGGACCGACGCCGCCCGGCACCGGCGTGATGAAGCCGGCCTTGTCCTTGAGACCCGCGAAGTCGACGTCGCCGCAAAGCTTGCCGTTGTCGTCGCGGTTCATGCCCACGTCGATCACGGTCGCGCCCGGCTTGATCATGTCGGCGGTCAGCACGTTGCGCTTGCCGACGGCGGCCACGACGATGTCCGCGTCGAGCGTGTGCTTCGCGAGGTCGCGCGTCTTGCTGTGGCAGATCGTGACCGTCGCGCCCTTTTCGAGCAGCAGCAGCGCCATCGGCTTGCCGACGATGTTCGAGCGGCCGATCACCACGGCGTTCGCGCCTTCGAGCGGAATCTTGTATTCCTCGAACATCTTCATCACGCCGTAGGGGGTGCAGGGGCGGAACAGCGGCTGGCCGGTCATCAGCGCACCGGCGTTGGCGACGTGAAAGCCGTCGACGTCCTTCTCGGGCGCGATCGCCTCGATCACCTTGTGGCTGTCAATATGCTTGGGCAGCGGCAGTTGCACGAGGATGCCGTGGATCTTCGGATCGTTGTTCAGTTCGTCGATGCGCTTGAGCAGATCGGCTTCCGACAGCGTTTCCGGATAGCGGTCGTACGACGAATGGAGGCCGTTGTCCTCGCACGCCTTGATCTTGTTGCGCACGTAGACCTCGCTCGCCGGATTGTCGCCGACCAGCACGACCGCGAGGCCCGGCTGATGGCCGCGTGCGGAGAGAGCGGCGGCGCGCGTGGCGACGTCGGCGCGCAGTTTCTTGGAGAGGGCGAGGCCGTCGATGAGGGTGGCAGTCATGGTCGGTCGAGAGTCGAGTGAGGCAGATGACAAAAGCGCGGAGCGCGAGTCGCCGGGGCAAGCGGCGCGGCGCGAACGATGCGAATCCTGCGTCGCCGCGCGCGGATGAAAAATCGCGCGAAAGCGGGCGCCGCTGTGGAGGCCGACATTATACCCGTGCGACGGGCGTGACTTGTCGCGGCTGGACGGATCGGCGGCCGGTTCTGGAAGGAAAACTGCGGAGAATGGCGGTGAAGCCGTGCGGCGGTTGCCGCAGCGGCTTCACGAATGACGCAGCGCTTACTGCTGCTGCGCCTGTTGCGGCTTGTTGGAGAGCGCGAGACGGAGCAGGTCGGCGACCGTGTTCACGTTGAGCTTTTCCATGATGTTCGCGCGGTGCGCTTCGACGGTCTTGATGCTGATGCCGAGGTCGTCGGCGATCTGCTTGTTCAGGCGGCCCGCGATGATGCGCTCGAGCACCTGATGCTCGCGCGCCGTGAGCTTGCCCAGACGTTCGGCCGCCGCACGCTGCTGCTGCACGTTGGTGCTTTCGCTGCGCGCCTTTTCGAGCATGCGCTCGACCAGCTTGCGCAGTTCGGCTTCGTCGAACGGCTTCTCGATGAAATCCATCGCGCCCTTCTTCATCGTGGAAACGGCCATCGGCACGTCGCCGTGACCCGTGACGAAGATGATCGGCAGCGACGCGTTGTCGGCGATCAGGCGCTCCTGGAGTTCGAGCCCGCTCATGCCCTGCATGCGCACGTCCAGAATCAGACAGGCGATCTGACCGGCTTGCTGCGCAGGCTGGTACGCCTCGAGGAATTCTTCCGCGCTCGTGAAGCACTGAACGCGGTAGCCGTTCGCTTCGAGCAGCCAGCGCAGGGAATCTCGGACGGCCTCGTCGTCGTCGACGACAAAGACGGTTTCCTGGGTGGTGACTGGGCTGTTCATGGCTCTCCCGTAACGGTTTGTGGAGTCGGTTCGTCACGGCCGTCCCGCGAGGGCTGGTCCGATTCACCGATGGGCAGACTGCAATGGAACGTGGCGCCGCTGATGTGGCCGTCTGCTTCGACGTTGTTGACCACCCAGAGACGCCCGCGATGCGATTCGATAATCGAGCGGCAAATATTCAGCCCCATGCCCATACCGTCGGACTTGGTGCTGTAGAACGGTTCGAACAGGCGCTCGGCGGTGGCTTCGTCCACGCCCGGGCCCTGGTCGATCACGCTGATGCAGACGTGGCCGCCTTCGCGCTTCACGATCACGCGGATCACCGGGTCGATCGCCGCGTCGGGCGAATTCGGACGCGCGTCGGCCATCGCTTCGGCGGCGTTCTTCAAGAGGTTGACGAGCACCTGCTCGATCAGCACCGGATCGACGTAGATCACGGGCATGCGCGAGCGCATGTCGGTCACGATGCGGATGCGGCGCTTGCGCGCTTCGATCTCGGCGAGCCCCACGGCGTCGGCGACGATGTCGGCGACACGCGCGGCCTGGCGCTTGGGTTCGGAGCGCTTCACGAATTCGCGGATGCGCTTGATGATCATGCCTGCGCGCACGGCCTGCTGGGCGGTTTTTTCGAGCGCGGGCAGCAGGTTCTCGGGCGCGCCGCGGCCCGATTTCACCAGCGCGACGGTGCCCGAGGCGTAGTTGTTGATCGCCGCGAGCGGCTGGTTCAACTCGTGCGCGAGCGACGAGGCCATTTCGCCCATCGTCATCAGGCGGCTCGTGAACTGCAGTTTTTCGTCCTGCTGGCGGGCCAGTTCCTGCGCCTGCTTGCGCGTGGTGATGTCGGTCGCGATCTGCATCTGCGCGAGGTGGCCGTCGACCCACTGAATATACTGGCGGCGCACTTCGAACCACTTCTGGATGCTCTCGACGTAAATCTCCTGCGCGTCGGCGGTGCTCTCGGTGAGCGCTGTGGCGGGCAGGCCGGCGAAGGCGTCGACCATGTCGATGGAATCCGACGAGGCGCTCGACGAATCGAAGCCGCCGCCGCCCGCGAGTTCCAGATGGCCGTCCGGGCGGATGCCGAACAGATGGCGGTAGTAGCGGTTGGCGAACAGCAGTTCGGCTTCGTCGGCGGCCAGCACGGAGACGGCTGCGTCGAGGCTTTCGAGCACTGTGGTGAAGCGCTCGTGCGCGGCGGCGAGTTCTTCGCGCGCGCGCTTCGGCTCGGTGATGTCGGTCATCGACGACATCCAGCCGGTCTGGCGGCCCGAGCTGTCGATCAGCGGCGAGACGTAAAGACGCGCGTGGAACTGCGAGCTGTCCTTGCGGCGCACGCGCAGTTCGAAGCCCGAGGAGGGCGCTTTGCCGCGCAGCGTCATGTCGAGCTGGCGCTGCATTTCCGGATAGCTGTCGCGCGGCCAGTAGGGGAACGGCGCGGTCTTGCCGACCAGATCGCTTTCGTCCCAGCCGGTCATGCGGCAAAAGGCCGGGTTGACGTGCGTGATGCGGCCATGCATGTCGAGCACGCGCATGCCGATCAGCACGGAATTTTCCATCGCGCGGCGGAAGAACGCTTCCGCATAGAGCGCCTGCTGCGCCTCGAAGCGCTGGCGCGTGTGTTTCCACAGACTCCAGAGGCTCCACAGCACGAAGCAGGAGAGCCCCGCGACCAGCCACACGAGCGTGTTGTTCGTGAAGTTGGTCATCTGCGGATACGAATAGACGCGCACCGAGACGCCCTGGCCCGGCGGATCGAGCGGCAGATCGTAATAGACGTCGCGCGGCAGGCGCGGGCGCGTCGAGGTGGTGGCGAGTTCGCGGTTGTTCGCGTCGAGGATCGAAATCTTGTACTTGGCCGACAGCTCGGGCGGGATGTCGTGCTTCAGGATGCCTTCGACCGAGAACACGGCCGCGATCGAGCCAAGAAATTCGCGATCGCGGTATACCGGCGTTTGCAGCGTGATGTAGCCGTTGCCGACGTCGTCGTAAATGAGCGGCGAATAGACCTGGCGGCGCGTGGAGCGCGCCTCGGCGAACGCGGCCTTCACGGCTTCGTCCATTTGCGCGTCGTTGGGCTTGGCGAGGCGCTGACCGAATACCGGCAGCGCCGTGCTCGGCCAGCGCGGCTCCTGCTGGCTCGTGTACCAGTTCAGGTAAAGGATTTCGGGATGGCCCTGCATGATGTCCGTGGTGGACACCTGGAACGACTGCGGATCGTTGTGGCCCGCAACCAGATCGCGCGCCAGCGCCTGCAATTGCTCTTGCGCGCCCGTCATGGAGAGGCGGATCTGCTGCTGGGCCCAGGCCACGTTGCGATAGAGCGTGTCTTCCTGCTGCTGCTGCTCGCGGCGGTTGAGGCTCCACAGGATCAGGCTCATGACGATCAGAAATACGAGGATCGACAGGAGCGGCGTCAACAAATAGGAGTTCGACCACCAGGGTCCGTGGTGCCAGCGAGACGGCGACGACTCGCCGGGCGAACCGGGCGGCCGCGCCGAGCGTGCGAAAAGCCGTTCGGTCAACATGGCAAGGATTGTAGCTCAGCGTAAGAGTCCGAAATGCCGTGAAAAAAGCATTAAATCGCAGATAAACGGGCCCAAACTGGTTGATATAGGCGCAAGGGCCCGAACGATTCAGCGTGCGCTGCAGCAATTTTTTGCATTATGAAATGTCATCTCGCAATTCGAAAATTTCCTTGCGCGAGTTCGGGGGGCGTCATTACAATCGCCCGCAAAGCTGCTGCGGTCGGCCCGGTTACGTCTGGGCGTCGTCGCCCGCATGGTCCGATCAACAGCGTTCCCCTACATCCAGGAGACGAGCATGTCCGCTGTACCCGACGAAGTCCTGAAGTACGTTGCCGCCGACAAGGACGAGGATCCCCAGGAAACCGCAGAATGGCTCGAGGCGCTCGATGGCGTCATTTCGACCATCGGTCCCGACCGCGCCCACTATCTGATCGAAAAGCAGATCGAATTCGCCCGTGTGCACGGCGAGCATCTGCCTTTCTCGGCGAACACGCCGTACATCAACACCATCCCGGTCGCCAACCAGGCGAAGAACCCCGGCGACCAGGACATCGAACACCGTATCCGCTCGTACACGCGCTGGAACGCCATGGCCATGGTGCTGCGCGCGGGCAAGCACACGAACGTGGGCGGTCACATCGCCTCGTTCGCGTCGGCTGCCACGCTCTATGACGTCGGCTACAACCATTTCTGGCACGCACCGTCGGACAACCACGGCGGCGACCTGATTTTCGTGCAGGGCCACTCGTCGCCGGGCGTCTACTCGCGCGCGTTCCTGCTCGGCCGTCTGAGCGAAAAGCAACTCGACAACTTCCGCCAGGAAGTGGGCGGCGAGGGCATCTCGTCGTATCCGCACCCGTGGCTGATGCCGGACTTCTGGCAGTTCCCGACCGTCTCGATGGGCCTCGGCCCGATCATGGCGATCTATCAAGCCCGCTTCATGAAGTACATGCAGGCGCGCGGCATCGTGAAGACCGAAGGCCGCAAGGTCTGGGCCTTCCTCGGCGACGGTGAAACGGACGAGCCGGAATCGCTCGGCGCGATCGGCATGGCCGGCCGCGAGCGTCTGGACAACCTCGTGTTCGTCATCAACTGCAACCTGCAGCGTCTCGACGGCCCGGTGCGCGGCAACGGCAAGATCATCCAGGAACTCGAAAGCGAGTTCCGCGGCGCCGGCTGGAACGTCATCAAGGTCATCTGGGGTTCGCGCTGGGACGCGCTGTTCGCGCGCGACAAGTCGGGCGCGCTGATGCGCCGCATGATGGAAGTCGTCGACGGCGAGTACCAGACGTACAAGTCGGAGTCGGGCGCGTATGTTCGCGAGCACTTCTTCAACACGCCGGAACTGAAGGCGCTGGTCGCCGACTGGTCCGACGACGACATCTGGAACCTGAACCGCGGCGGCCACGACCCGCACAAGATTTACGCGGCGTTCCATGAAGCTTCGAACTCGAAGGGCCAGCCGACCGTCATCCTCGCGAAGACGATCAAGGGCTACGGCATGGGCGAAGCCGGTCAGGCGATGAACATCACCCACCAGCAGAAGAAGATGCAGGTGGATCAGCTCAAGAAGTTCCGCGACCAGTTCCGTCTGCCGATCACCGACGAGCAGATCGTCGACGTGCCGTATCTGACGTTCGAAGAAGGCTCGAAGGAACTCGAATACATGCGCCAGAAGCGCATGGACCTCGGCGGTTACCTGCCGGCGCGCCGCCAGAAGGCCGCGTCGCTGCCGGTGCCGGCGCTCGACGCATTCGAGCCGCTGCTCAAGGGCACGGGCGAAGGCCGCGAGATCTCCACGACGATGGCGTTCGTGCGTATCCTCAACATCCTGTTGAAGGACAAGCAGCTCGGCAAGCGCGTCGTGCCGATCGTGCCGGACGAGTCGCGTACCTTCGGCATGGAAGGTCTGTTCCGCCAGATCGGTATCTGGAATCAGCAAGGCCAGAAGTACGTGCCGGAAGATTCGGACCAGTTGATGTTCTACAAGGAATCGGAAAGCGGTCAGATTCTGCAGGAAGGCATCAACGAAGCCGGCGGCATGTCGGACTGGATCGCGGCCGCGACGTCGTACTCGACGCACGGCGAGACGATGATCCCGTTCTACATCTTCTATTCGATGTTCGGCATGCAGCGTATCGGCGACCTGGTTTGGGCCGCCGGCGACATGCGTTCGCGCGGCTTCCTGCTGGGCGGCACCGCAGGCCGCACGACGCTGAACGGCGAAGGTCTGCAGCACGAAGACGGCCACTCGCTCCTGTGGGCGGCATCGGTGCCGAACTGCGTGAGCTACGACCCGACCTTCGGCTATGAACTCGCGGTCATCATGCAAGACGGTCTGCGCCGCATGGTGCAGGACCAGGAAGACGTGTTCTATTACATCACCGTGATGAACGAGAACTACGAGCACCCGGCGATTCCGCAGGGCGAGGCCGTAGCCGCCGACATCATCAAGGGCATGTATGCGTTCCGCAAGGCGGACGCCAAGGCCAAGGGCCCGCGCGTTCAACTGCTGGGCGCAGGCACGATCTTCAACGAAGTGATCGCCGCCGCCGACCTGCTGAAGAACGACTGGGGCGTCGAAGCCGACCTCTGGAGCGTGCCGAGCTTCACGGAACTGGCCCGCGAAGGCCACGAAGTCGAGCGCTGGAACCTGCTGCACCCGAGCGAGCCGCGCCGCGAATCGCACGTCGAGAAGCTGCTCAAGGGCACGGAAGGTCCGGTCATCGCTTCGACCGACTACGTGCGCGCGCTGGTCGACCAGATCCGTGGCCTCGTGCCGCGCAAGTTCGTGGTGCTCGGCACCGACGGTTTCGGCCGTTCGGACACGCGTGAAAAGCTGCGTCACTTCTTCGAAGTCGATCGTTACTGGACGACGGTTGCAGCGCTCAACGCGCTCGCGGACGAAGGCAAGATCGAACGCAAGGTTGTCGGCGAAGCCATCGCCAAGTACAACCTCGATCCGTCGAAGCCCAACCCGATGACCGTCTAACGCATCACCCCTGTGCATGGCATGCGCGCCTCCCCGAAGCGGGGAGGCGCGTTTTATGCGGCCCCGGAGACACTAACAATGAGTCAAGCGATCGAAGTCAAGGTGCCGGACATCGGCGATTACAAGGACATTCCTGTGATCGAGGTGCTGGTGAAGGCGGGTGATACCGTCGAGAAAGAGCAATCGCTCATCACGCTGGAGTCGGACAAGGCGACGATGGACGTGCCGAGCCCGGCATCGGGCACGGTGAAGGAAGTGAAGGTCAAGGTCGGCGACAACGTCTCGGAAGGC